>DASQCE010000135.1:0-9948 GCA_035634855.1 Mycobacterium sp. | reverse complement strand
CACCGACACCTCGACGTTCTGCCACGCGTTCAAACGCTGGCGCGGAGTCCCGCCCGGCGCGTACCCGCGCACCGGCTAGGACGTCGGCCACCGGCCGTCAGCCTTGGCGGCGTCGACCACGCGCTGGCCGGGTTGCCGCATGCGACCGGCGTCGATGAGCCGTTGCACCCGTTCCACATTGGATTTCGACCACCCACTGCGCGGCTTTCGCGGGCTGAAACGCTGAATACGGGACACCTCGTCGTAGGCCCGCGCCAGGCTGTCGATCCACCCGAAGCAAAGGGCGATCTCCACCGCCTCGCCGTACGACATGCCAGGCTCGGGTGCGTTCTTGTTCAGCAGCCGCAGCCAGATCTCGCCGGCCCGGTCGTGATTGTGCTCCAGCCACTCTTCCCACTGCTGCGGTGTGCGTGCGTCGAGCACCTGCCGCTCGGTCATCCGCGGTGCAGCGCGGCCTTCAGCGCCGCCAGACCGCGGTTGGTGGCTTCCGCCGCTGCGGGCACCACCAGCGCGAAGCTGATGAAGCCGTGCACCAGCGTCGGCGCATTGTAGAGTTCCACGGGAACCCCTGCGGTGGAAAGCAATTCGGCGTACCGCGCCCCGTCGTCACGTGTCGGGTCGTATTCGGCGGTGCCGATGAAGGCGGGCGGCAGACCGGACAGATCAGCGGTGTTCGCCGGCGCCAGTGTGGTCGGGAGTTTGGCGGGCTCGTTGATGTCGATGTCGGGCGACAGATACCACTGCACGAACGCCGCGACCACGTCGCTATCCAGGATCGGCCCGTCGGCGTTTTCGATCATCGACGGCAGCGTCATGTCGCCGGTCGTCGACGGGTACCAGAGCAGTTGGAAGACCAGCGGCGGCCCGCCGCTATCGCGGGCCAGCTGCGCCATCACCGCCGAGATGTTGCCGCCCGCCGAGTCGCCGGCGACGGCGATACGGGCCGGGTCGCCGCCGAGTTCGGCCGCGTGCTCGCCGACCCACTGCAGCGCCGCCCACGAGTCGTCGATGCCCTGCGGGTACGGATGCTCGGGCGCCAGCCGGTAGTCCACGGACACCACGATGGCCTCGGCTCCGACGGCATGGGCGCGCGCCACCGGGTCGTGAGTGTCCAGGTCACCGAGCGCCCAGCCGCCGCCGTGGTAGAACACCACCACCGGCAGGTTGTCGTGTTGCGCGATCGGCGGCCAGTAGGTGCGCACGGGAATGCCGGTGATATCCCCGTAATCGATGGTGCGTTCCTCGATTCGCATGTCGGGCAACGCTTCCGGTGGCGCCTTCAGCTGCCGCATCTGCTCACGGGCCACCTCGACACCGTCGTCGGAGGTGAACTTGAACGGGAATGCCTCAAGCAGTGCCTGCATGGTCGGATCGATGCCGGGCCGCGCGGTCGTGGGTTCGGCCATGGCCTCACGGTAGCGCCCCCGCCGCGACCGCCTACTCAGGCCAGCTGTTATTGAGGATGATCTCGACGAAGTCGTCGCGGACGAACGTCGGGTCGAAATGTGCCAGCACGTCGGCGTTGACGTTGCCGAACGTGCTGCGGGGCCGGTGCCGGTTGCCGTCCGTGAAGGCCCGCAGGATACGGCGCCTGAAATCCGGTCGGGGGTGCGCGGCAGTGACCGCATTGCGCACGTCGTCGGTCAGGTCGCCGCGACCGATGCCGAGGACGTCGGTCTCGACTCCGGCGGTGACCAGCGCGATCTCCGGGTCGAGGAACTCAGGAACGCCGGGCGTGGTGTGCAGCGCGATGGAGAGCCACACCTTGCGCACGGCCGCATCGTCGGCTCCGCGGTCGCGCAGGAATTTCTCGGCCGCGTTGGCCCCTTCGACCTCGAAGCGCAACATGGAATCTCGGTAATCTGCCGTCAGGCCGATGTCGTGGAACATCGCCCCGACGTAGAGCAGTTCGAGGTCGGGCTCGAGGCCCCGCCGTCGACCCTGCAGCGCGCCGAACAGGAAGACTCGCCGGGAATGGTCGAAGAGCAGGTCATCCTCGACGTCTCGGATGTACTCGGTGGTGTCTCGCACGAGAGGTGTGTCTGGAATCGCGATTCCCGCGATTGTCTGCGTTGTCATGGCCTCAGTGTCGGCGCATCAGGCCCATGACCGGCCGTGTCCGTTGAGCCATCTTTCCCACGAAAAGCGACATATCGTGGAGCCATGGCTGCTGATCGCGTCGTGGTGTTCGTGGTGTTCGACGGTATGAAACTGCTCGACGCCGCCGGGCCGGCGGAGGTGTTCACCGAGGCGAACCGGTTCGGCGCGTCATACCGGGTGGTGATGGCGTCGGTGGACGGTCAGGACGTGGTGACGTCTGTCGGCACACGGATCGCCGTCTCGACGTCGATCGGTTCGGCCAAATCGGCTGACACCGTGGTGGTGTCGGGTGGTGACGACTTGGTCGGTCGCCCCATCGACCCACGACTGGTGGCGGCGGTGGCGGACCTGCGGTGGCGGACCCGCCGGATGGCGTCGATCTGTACGGGGTCGTTCATCTTGGCGCAGACCGGAGCGCTCGACGGCCGTCGTGCGACTACCCATTGGCGGCACACCGGTCTGCTGTCGCGTGCCTATCCGCGAATCAGCGTCGAACCGGACGCGATCTTCGTGCGCGACGGCGACATCTACACCTCGGCCGGGGTTTCGGCCGGCATCGACCTGGCGCTGGCGCTCGTCGAAGACGACCATGGTGCGGACCTCGTTCGAGATGTCGCCCGATCGCTGGTCGTATATCTGAAGCGCGCGGGCGGGCAGTCGCAGTTCTCCGTTCTCGTCGAATCGCGTCCGCCGCAGCGCTCTCAGCTGCGCGCGCTCACAGACTCGATCGCGGTCGCCCCCGGCGCAAACCACTCCGTGAAAACGCTTGCGGCGCAGGCATCTCTGAGTACCCGGCAACTGACCCGGCTGTTCCAGAGCGAACTCGGGACCACTCCGGCCCGCTATGTCGAGATGATCCGAATCGATGCGGCCCGTTCGGCGCTCGATGCCGGTCGCTCGGTTGCGGACTCGGCGCGACTCGCCGGGTTCGGAAGCGCGGAGACGCTGCGGCGCGTATTCGTCGGTCAGCTCGGCATCTCGCCCAGGGCATACCGCGACCGGTTCAAGTCGACCGGGTGAGCCGCTGCAGCTGCTCCAGCGCGGCGCGCTCGACGTGGTTGCTCAACAGCTTGCCGTCCTCGCGGACGGCCCACACGGCGGTACCCGTCATCTCGATGTCCTGTTGATCCGGCGCCGTGCCTGCGAAGCCGTTGTTCTTACCGGTCAACCGCCAACGGGAGGCGACGCGGCTGCCGTCAGCGTTCTGGAACGACTCCAGGACCTCGAGATGGAGATCGTTGATCGTCGCCAGGAAGCCTTCGATCCATTTCTTGAAGTTCTCGCGGCCGGTGACGGTTTCGCCGCCCGTACCGATGACGAAGTCATCGACCACGAATCGGTCGACCGCCCCCGGGTCATGGGCGTTCCACACCTGCTCCCAGAAGGCGTGCACAATGTCGACGGAATTGTTCATGTCGCGTGCAACGCTTCACGCAGCGCCGACAATCCGCGGGCCATCGCATCGGTTGCGGCGGGCACCACACCCGCATACGCGAGGTAGCCGTGGATCAGCGTCTCGGCATTGTGCACTTGCGTGGACACACCCGCCGCGGCAAGCAGTTCGGCGTAGCGGCCGCCGTCATCGCGCAGCGGGTCGTATCCCGCAACCGCGATATACGCCGGCGGCAATCCCGTCAGGTCCTTGGCGCGCGCCGGTGCCAGCGTCGCGGGCATATCGGAGAGGTCCAAATCGCCCACATACCACCGGGAAAACCCCTTGACCGCCGAGCCGCCGAGCAGTGGCGCGTCGGCATTCTCTGTGAACGAAGGCAGCGACGTGTCCCACGTCGTCGCCGGATACCACAACAGCTGGAACCGGATCGGCGGGCCGCCGGCGTCGCGTGCCAGTTGCGCCACCACCGCCGTCAGGTTGCCGCCCGCCGAGTCGCCCGCGATGGCAAGCCGGTCCGGGTTGACGCCAAGCTCGCCAGCGTGCGCCGCCGCCCATTGTGTTGCGGCCCAAGCATCTTCGACCGCCGCGGGGTAGGGGTGTTCGGGCGCCAGTCGGTAATCTACCGACACCACTACCGCGCCCGCCCCGACCGCGTGGTTGCGCGCATCGCCGTCGTAGGTGTCGAGGTCGCCGACCGACCATCCGCCACCGTGCAGGAAGACGACCACCGGCAGCGCGGCCTCGCAGACCGTCGGCGGCCGGTACACCCGGATCGGGATCGGGCCCGCAGGTCCGTCGATGGTGCGCTCCTCGGTGCGCACGTCGGGATGAACCGGCCGGCGCGGCAAGTCGCGGAACCGTTGCCGGGACGCCTCGACACCTCCATCGGTTGTCAACTGAAACGGAACCGCCTCCAGTACCTTCAGCAGGATGGCGTCTGGGGGCTTTCGGCTGGCGGGGGGCTTCTCCTCGGCAACGGACATGGGGACACCGTACGCACACTCGCGAACCAGGCGGCTCTGGGCGGCCGCCGCGATCGTCGGCGCCTGTTACGGCGCCTTCCTCATCGTCACAGCGTTGCGGGTGCCGCGCGGCGCCGAACTCACCGGCCAGTTCACGCTGCAGCCCGCTGTGAAGGCGTTGACAGCGGCGCTGTTGGCGGGCGCGGCGCTGACGCACGCCGTCGCGCGGGAACGCCGATGGCTGATCCCGGCCCTGCTGTTCTCTGCCGCTGGGGACTTTCTGCTGGCGATGCCGTGGTGGGAACCGTCCTTCGTGTTCGGGCTGGCCGCCTTCCTGGTCGCTCATCTGTGCTTCCTGGCCGCACTGATCCCGCTGATCTCGCGTTCGGGACCGCGGCTCGCGGCCGCCGCGGTCATGGCGCTGGCCTGTGTCGCGCTGCTGGTGTGGTTCTGGCCCAGGCTGATCGACGAAGGCATGGCCGTGCCGGTGACGCTCTACATCGCAGTGCTCGGCGCGATGGTGTGTGCGGCGCTGCTGGCCCGGCTGCCCACGCCGTGGACCGCGCTGGGCGCAGTGTGCTTCGCGGTGTCCGACGGGATGATCGGCATCGGCAAGTTCGTCCTGGCGCCAACAAACACCGAGGCGTTGGCGCTACCGATTTGGTGGGCGTACGCGGCGTCACTTGTGCTCATCACGGCGGGCTTCTTCTTCGGCCGCGCGTCCGTGCCCTCTGCTACACCTTCGGTGTGACGGTGCCAAACTGCCCGGCTCGGCCGGGCGCAACCCGCCAGCAGGCCGAACACGAGCCCATCGCACGCGTTCTCCCCATGCTGTCGGTGCCGCATCTGGACCGTGAGTTCGACTATCTGGTGTCGGCCGACCAATCCGACGACGCCCAGCCTGGCGTGCGCGTGCGGGTGCGCTTCCACGGCAGGCTGGTGGACGCCTTCGTCCTCGAAAGACGTTCGGACACAGACCATGTCGGTAAGCTCGGCTGGTTGGACCGCGTCGTGTCGGCCGAGCCGGTGCTCACCCCCGACGTGCGCCGGCTCACCGACGCCGTGGCCGCGCGCTATGCGGGCACCCGCGCGGACGTGGTGCGGCTGGCCGTGCCGCCGCGGCACGCCAGCGTCGAAAAGCAAACCGCCCCTGAGCTGGCGCCGCTCGCAGTCAAACCCGTCGACACCGCTGCCTGGTCCGGCTACGGTCGCGGCGAGCAGTTCCTTGCCGCCCTTGGTGACGGCCGCGCCGCCCGCGCGGTCTGGCAGGCCTTGCCGGGGGAGCAGTGGTCGGACCGTCTCGCCGAAGCAGCCGCCGTCACGGTGAATTCCGGCCGTGGCGTTTTGGCGATCGCGCCCGACCAGCGTGACGTCGATGCGTTGTATGCCAGCGCAATTCGGTACGTCGACGACGAGAGGGTGGCCGCGCTGTCGGCCGGTCTGGGACCCGCACAGCGCTACCGACGCTGGCTATCCGTGCTGCGCGGCGGTGCGCGCATGGTCATCGGCACCCGCAGCGCTGTGTTCGCGCCGGTCACCGACCTCGGCCTGGTCATCGTCTGGGACGACGGCGACGACACCCTGGCCGAACCGCGCGCCCCCTACCCGCACGCCAGGGAGGTGGCGATGCTGCGCGCCCACCAATTGCGTTGCGCGGCACTGATCGGCGGCTATGCCCGCACCGCCGAGGCACAGGCGCTGGTGCGCAGCCGTTGGGCCCACGATCTGGTCGCGGGCCGCCCGGTCGTACGCGCCCGCTCGCCGCGCGTCGTCGCCCTCGACGACAGCGGCCATGAGCAGGAACGCGACCCCGCCGCACGCACTGCCCGGTTGCCGTCGGTGGCACTGCGGGCGGCGCGGACCGCGCTGCAGGCCGGTCTTCCCGTGCTGGTCCAGGTACCGCGGCGCGGCTATGTGCCCGCGCTCGCGTGTGCGCGCTGCCGCACCATCGCGCGCTGCAGGCAGTGCACCGGGCCGCTGTCGCTGCCGGCCCGCGACACCGCGTGGGCTGTCTGCCGATGGTGTGGCCGCGAGGAGCCTGCGCTGCGCTGCGCGCGCTGCGGGTCCGACGCGGTGCGCGCCGTGGTCATCGGCGCCAGGCGCACGGCCGAGGAACTCGGCAAGACGTTTCCCGGCACGTCGGTGATCACCTCCGGCGGTGAAGCGATGCTGTCGGCAGTCCCTGGCGAGCCTGCCGTCGTCGTCGCGACACCCGGCGCCGAGCCCGTGGCCGAAGGCGGTTACGGCGCGGCCCTGTTGCTCGACGGCTGGGCCCTGCTGGGCCGCCAGGATTTGCGCGCTGCCGAGGACACCTTGCGGCGGTGGATGGCCGCGGCGGCGCTGGTGCGGCCGCGCGGCGACGGCGGCATCGTCGCGGTGGTCGCCGAGTCGGCGATCGCAACCGTGCAGTCGCTGATCCGATGGGACCCGGTGGGACACGCGGACGGCGAACTCGACGCTCGGACGGAGGTCGGCCTGCCGCCCGCCGTGCACATTGCCGCAGTCGATGGCGGTGCTGCGGCCGTGGGCGCACTGCTCGACACCGCCGAATTGCCCGAAACGGCTGAGCTACTCGGGCCCGTCGACCTGCCGCCCGGTGCCCGCAGGCCGCCGGGTGTGGCGGCAGACAGTACGGTGAGCCGGATGCTGGTGCGGGTGCCCCGCGACGGCGGGTTGGCACTTGCAGCGGCGCTGCGACGGGCCACCGGCGTGCTGAGCGCACGGCACGATCAACAGCCAACTCGTGTGCAGATTGACCCGTTGCACATAGGTTAAAAGGTCTGGGCGTTCAATACCGAAATTGTACGGACTGCGCGATAAAAGGCCTGGTCACACGTGCGTTGCGAAAAATTGCGAAAGGACCGAGAAGTTCTGGCTGCGGACTGGCCCAAATCGGTGGTATGTGCGTACCACTTGCATCGGCTCGGTTGACCGAAAATACGTTGCGCTATAACGTGATTCGAGAGTTTGGCGAGGTAGTCCGGAAAAAAATGACACAAAGGTACCAGTCAATACCGTGGATTCCCTTGATAAGTGTCTGCTTTCGATGAGTGGTTGGAAGCTCTGACCTGTATTGAACGCATCGTCATGGTTTGCCGAGAAATCAGCACCCAAGAGTCCCTTTTGCCGGTTTAGCCAAGTTGTGCGGGTTGTGCGGGCTGTTGGCTCGGAAAATCCGCGTCCAGCGAAGGCATCAGGCCTTACCCCGCTAGTCCTTCCATCACCAGCGCGGTTAATTCTTCGGCGCAGCCCCAGCTGATGGTGATGCCTGCTCCGCCGTGCCCATAGTTGTGCAGGATGCGCGGGCCCGACTCGTCCCGAGCGTCTTCCTCCAGACGGACCGTGGGGCGACCGGGTCGCAGGCCGACCACATGGTCGATGACGGTGGCCTCGGCCAGCGCGGGGGCAATGTCTTGGCAGCGGCGCAGAATCGAAGCCGCAGTGTCCAGGTCGACCCGAGTGTCCCAGGAGTTCTCGTCGAGCGTGCCCCCGAGGATGCAGTCGTTTTGGCGTGGATGGACGTACGCGCGTCCTTCCGGGTGCTGCTCGTCGCGGACGGACATGCTCAAGCCAGGATTGCTGACCCGCGCGATCTGCCCCCGCACGGGATAGACGCTCTGGTCGCCGACCAGTTCACGGGCGGCCAACCCAGAGCAGTTGACGATCACGTCCACACCGTCCTCGGCCAGTTCCCGGAGCGAGTGGACCCGTCGCGTGTACACCTCGGCGCCGTTGGTGCCGACCTGATCCGCCAGCCACGGTAGATACAGGGGCATCTCCACCAGTGGCACCACGTATCGCAAGCCGTACTCGTAACCCGGCGGAAGCTCCGCGGCAGTCGCGGCCCGGACCCCGCGTACCGCGTCGGCCCACTCCGGCTCCCCTGGCGGTTCCCGGTAAAGCGCCAGGGACTCGCGCATCACCACACCCGGTACTCCGCGAACCGCCTGCTCGGCCAGCACGTCGTAGGTCTGTCTGCCCCAATCCGCCACCCGGTCGGTCGGACCGACATGGGTGGGGAACCACACCGCGGCCGCAAGGTAGGACGTCGACTGCTCGATCGGCGCCGCGGCCACCACCCGCACCCGACAACCGGCCGCGAGTAGTCGCTGGGCCGTGGTCAGCCCGGCCACCCCGGCACCCAACACCGTGACGCGCATGCAACGTGTCAGCCCGGACCAATTCCGAGAGCCATGCCATAGCCTCCGTACGGCTCGAAACTAACGGGCGGAGGCGAGTCGTAGATCTCGACATTGCCGGGCGACTGGCATTCAGATCCCCCGCTTGCGGTGCTGCAGGATTTCTGCATAGGGGTGGGAGCTGCCGTGGCGGGAGCTGCCGTGGCCATCGGTGCGGCGGCGATGGCGATCGCGGCAGCGCCAGCAGTCAGCAGGGTTGTGATGTAGGGAGTGCGGATTCTCATGACCGGTTCTCCTTGATGGATGAGCCCTAATCTGGACTGGAGTTCAGAATCGCCCATCGGGAGACCCCGCGTCGCCCCGGCTGACACCCATCCTGGCTTCCTGCTGACTAGAAGGTAACCCCACCTGCCAGCAGAACTACTGAGCCAACGCGGTATCTCACACTGCCGGTCGGCGGCGCGTGCGCACCTGCAAATGGCCCGCGATCTCAGCGAGCCGCAACTCCGATCGCTCGTCGGCCGTCAGCGCCCCGCCACCCTTGAGCAGGTAGCCCCGCGCGTCGTGGTAGTCGTAACCACCGCTGCCCAGCCGGTCGCCATCGCGGGCGTCGATCCGCATAGACCTCTGGACGCGGCAGCGGATGCACACGAGACCCCGGACGTACTCGCCCTTGTTGCGCCTGGCTGTCGCGTACTCCCGGGCGCACATCCGGTATTTGGCCGACATCGTGCGGTCGAATTCTTCTTCCGGTCCGCCAGACACTCTGTGCGTCACTCGTGTCGTTCTGGGCCGGACGATTAGTCGCGACGACCTGTTAGGAGGATGCCCATCTGGCCTACCTGGAAGCCGTTCTCTCGGCACCGGCATCGATGACCTTCGATGTATTTGCCAGTTGCGGCCCCCGCCCACGGCGTGACCCGGGTCACTCATCGGCGTCCAATTGAGTGCCCCTGGCCGCGGTTGTTGGCCGGTTCTTGCCAACCAGCGATCAAATACTGCCACGGGAATTAATATCCTGACCTGTGCGTTCTACCGTTTAGGTCGGAGCAAAAGAACCATCATCCACCGGCCTACACAGCCTCCGAACCGCGACTTCGCGCCACGGCTCGAACACGGCAGAAGACAGAAAGAAGAAGGCATCACAATGATCAAGTTCGGGTTTGCCGCCGTCGCTGCTAGCGGGCTCACAGCTGCCATCCTCGGCCTCGCCGCCCCCGCCCAAGCCGCCACGGCCGTCAACACGCCGATCAGCGTGGCCTCGGCGATCAACATCCCGACCGACTTCGGCCACCACGCGTGGGTCGTTGACATCCAGCCGCAGGTCAACGCCCCGCACCGGTAACCACACACC
>DASQCE010000134.1:0-4273 GCA_035634855.1 Mycobacterium sp. | reverse complement strand
AGATGCTCGCTGGGCTGTCCACCCGTCGCTATCCGGTGGGCCTGGAACCAGTCGGGGCTCAGATCGCCGGAAAGTCCTCGGCGACAAGCAAGTCGGCGGTCTCACGCAGGTTCGTGGCGATGACCGAGACGGCGCTGGCCGAGCTGCTCGCCGCAGATCTGTGCGGGCTGGATCTGGTCGCGTTGATGATCGACGGGGTGCACTTCGCCGAGTCGTGCTGCATCGTGGCCCTCGGGATCGGCATCGACGGTGTCAAGCACCCGTTGGCGTTGGTGGAGGGATCCACGGAGAACGCCACCCTGGTCACCGAGCTGCTGGTGGACTTGCGCGAGCGCAGCCTGGATGTCACCCGCCCGATGCTGGTCGGCATCGACGGGTCCACGGCTCTTCGCAAGGCGGTCATCGACGTGCTCGATCATCCGGTGATTCAACGTTGTCAGCTCCACAAGGTTCGGATTAACCGGCCCTCGCGGCCAGGGTCAAGCAGACGGGTCGGTCGAGTGATGGCGGCGTAGTCGTTCGAGGTGTTGATCGAGACTGGCCGCGACGCGCTCATGTCGGGCGGCTTCGTCGTCCCAGCCGCGGGCGTGGGCATCGGCCTGCAGGGCGATGATGTCGTCGAGTTGCGCACTGATCGTCGTGGTGGCCGCTGGGTCGGGGACGAAGAAGTCGCACTGTTCGCAGATGTTGGCGTAGGGGCAAGGCCCAGCGGCTTTGGGGCGGGCGCAGAAGCCATGTGCGAGTCGGGTTTTGAGCATCTCGGCGTGCAGCCAGGCGACCTTGTCGGGCACCGGCGGTGCGGCGTTGACGGCGGTCAGTGGGAGCAGTTGCCCTGCGCGGACTTTGTCCATCGCCGCCTGGTAGGCAGTGCGGATGGTCGGGGTGGCGAGCTTGGCATAGCGCAGCGTCATCTCGGGGGTGACGTGGCCCATGAGCGCCATCAGCGCAGGCAACCCGATACCGCCGTTGATCAGGCTGGTGCCGAAGGTGTGCCGCAGCTGATGTGGCGTGATGTGTAGCAGCTGCCCGTCGCGGCCGCGCAGCCCGGCGACGGCGGCCGCGTCGAGCAGGCCCTTGCGTAGCCGGAATGACGTTGGCCGACGGCCGTGTTCGAGGAACAAGAACTCAGTTAGCCGACCGTCGCGGGGGTGAGGTAGCGCACGCTGGCGGCCCCGTTGAGCAATCCAGGCGTCGATCACCTGCACGGTGTCCGGATCGAGCGGCACCATGCGTTCGGAACTCAGCTTGCCGACCGGCACTCGCAGCCAGGTGCCGTGACCGGCGAAGTCCAGCAGGCAGTCCAGTTCCAGGTCGAGCAATTCGCCGATGCGCATGCCGGTGGCGCGTAGCAGCAACAGACCGGTACGCACCAGTGCGTCATCGAGATTCGCAACTGCGGTCGTCAGTGCCTGGTCGACGTCTGGGGTCAGCGCTCGGGGCAGCGCGTCGGGGATGCGCGGGATGTCGGCGTAGAACAGCAGCCTTCGCGGCGGCGCCGACGGCCAGCCCCAGCCGGCGATGTCTTCGAAGAAACAGCGCAGGTCGACCACGTCTTGGTGGAACGCAACCACGCCGATGGTGCGGCGCTCACGGTTCTTGCCGCGCCACGGCCGGGTCCGCGCCCACGCCAGATAGGGCTCAATGTGGCGGGTCCGTTCAATCTCCTCCAGCCGGGTCACCTCAGGGTGGTGGTCGGCGAGGTAGTCGAAGAACACCCGCAAAGCCTTAGTTCGCCCGGCCACTGTGTAGGGGCGCAGCGTGGTGGTCATCGTCTGCACGTAGCGGAGGACCTCGGTGCGGATCAGCGGCTGGCGGACACCGGCGGCGTGCACAAGTGGCCCAACCGCCACCGGCCCGCTCTGCCGTGGCGGGGTAGTCAGGCAGCCGAGCTGATAACAGGCCTGCTGCAAGGCGAACAGCCGGTGGCGGGCGTGGTGACGCGCCGAGGCAGACAGCGCGGCCGATCCATCCAATTGTCCAAGCACAGAGGCGAAGTCGTCCTCGGTCAGCTGCCGAACGCGCTTTCCCACATGTAGGCAGATCGTCGAGGCAGCCAGCAGCCCGACCTGCCGCTGCCAGTTGCCGCTCCAGCCCAGCACCGCGGCGGCTTCGGCGACCGCGGCCAAGTTGTCCGGCTCGTGTTCGGCCCACTGGACCGGCAGTCCGCACCCGGCTGGTTTGGCCAACAGTAACTCCACGTCTGGGACCAGGTGCCGCTGAATGAAACACCACGAGACGAACGGCCAAGCTTTTAGCCGGTGCAGGTCCATCAGCCGGGCCGGGGTGGGCCGGCGCATCCATACTGTCGGGTCGGGAAAGCGGTCCACGAAGCGGCGGGCGCTGCGACGCCGCGCGAATCGCACACTCGCGCAGGGCGACACCGTGTCGACGTGTGCGTCGTAGGCGGCGATCAACTCGGCTGCGCCGCGCAACGGCGCGGCGTCCAGCGCGCTGGCCGCCACACTCACCACGGCGATGCCTTGCGTGCAGCGGTGTACTCGGCGGCGAGGGTCTCGGCCGACATGTGCACGTATTTTCCCGTTGTCTCCGGGCTGGCGTGCCCCATCAAATCCCGCAGCACCAGCAGATCGATCCCGGCCGCGGCCAACTGCGTGCCATAGGTGTGCCGCAGCCGGTGCGGGCGCACCCGGGCCGCACCCGAGCGGGCCCGGTGAGTGCGGAAGATCCGACGCATCCCAGCCTCGGTCAACGGCTGGCCCGCGGTCGGCCCGCGCAACACGACGAAGCACTGCTCGGTCGCGCAATCCGCCAGCCGCTCAAGCCGTAGATAGGCGGCGAGTTCGGCGAAGAACGGCCGGTCCACCGGAACCACTCGTTCCCGACCGCCCTTGCCGACCACCCGCACCTGCCGGCGGCCGACGTCCACCTCAGCCAACAGCAGACCGCGGACTTCGGCGGCGCGTAGTCCGCCGAGCAGCATCAGCAGCACCATCGCGCGGTCGCGGTGAGTGCCCAGGTCGCTCAGAAACGCCTCAACCTCAGCTAGCTCAAGGCTTTCCGGCAATAGCCGCTGCTCCCGCACCAGCCGGCCGCCTGACCGCCGGTGGCGAGCCGGGATATGGCCCAGCAGGCCCCGACGCGCCCGAAGCCCGCTGGTGCGCCGCGGCGCCGGCACCGGACTGGCCATCACCACGCCAGTGATCACCGCGAACTCGAACAGTGCCCGCACCGCGGCGATGCGCCGGTTCTGCGTCGCAGCAGCGGCGCCCCGCCGCTCCGACAACCGGACCACTGTCGAACCCGCCGTGCGCTTGGGCTGCGTCTGCCAGTCCAGATAGTCAAACAAGTCGATCGGCCGCACCTCGGCCAGACCAACGCCCTGCCCATCGAGGAACCGCAAAAAGTTCAACACGTCATACGCATACGCGCGCCGCGTCGCCCGAGCGAAATTCCTGCCCTTCAGATGCGCCAGAAACCGGTTCACCATCGCGACGTCGTCCCGCTGCCCAGCGACCTCACCGGCAATCAGGAAGACGTCCCCGTCACCGGCTACCCGAAGCCCCATCGGCACCTCCAAGCCGAAAGCCACCGACCTCCAGTTTCAGCACCCACAAGCCTCGCTAGTGGGACCTCACCTGCGCCGAGCGTGTCGCCCTGACGAGGGCCGGTTAACGGATAATGTTCTTGCTGCGCTGCCGAGGTCGGCGCACCCGGGCGCGAAGAAGGTGCTCAGCGAGATCTGGAACGCCGAGGACAAGCGGCATGCTCTGGGTGCGGTGAAGAAGTTTGAGGCGGCCTATAGCGCGAAGTATCCGAAGGCGGTCGCCAAGATCACCGACGACGTCGAGCAGCTGCTGGCCTTCTACGACTTCCCGGCCGAACATTGGGTGCATTTGCGCACTACGAATCCGATCGAATCGACTTTCGCGACGGTCCGCAATCGGAGCAAGATCACTAAGGGCCCCGGATCACGAGCGGCGGGAATCGCTATGGCTTACAAGCTGATCGAGGCCGCACAGTCACGCTGGCGCGCCGTCAACGCGCCGCACCTGGTCGCACTCGTTCGTGCCGGCGCAACATTCGAGAACGGCAAACTCGTCGAACGCCCCGACGAAACGACCGGAACGGAGGCCGCGTAAGGATCTTGATCCACAGGTATTGACGATTGCTCGATCACCGTCACGGAAATGATTGCACCCGAGGATAATTCACTCTGTGCCACTCAACGCCATGGGCGGCAACCCGAATCAGCGTCTTGAAAACCGGAATAGTGATCTCTGGTGGGCAGTCCTTTTAACTGTGGTCGTGTTCG
>DASQCE010000133.1:0-7046 GCA_035634855.1 Mycobacterium sp. | reverse complement strand
TTCGTCATAGACAGGGAGGCACCCGATGTGGATCGTTGAGGTCAACTTCGCCGGCCGCCGGTTCACGCATGAATTGCATGGTCACCGTCGACCGATCTTCCACTTCAGCCCGCGCAACTTCAGCTGGCGGCCGTCGCAGCTGCGTGATCCGCGCGCTGCCTGATCACTCGCCGGAGGTTTGTTCTGTCCACCGCAACCAAGACCCGGACCAAGCGCGGTTCGACGCGCACCAACATGTTGATCAGCGCCGCCGAGGTGCTGCGTGAGCGCGGCGCCGCGGGGGTGACCATCGATGAGGTGCTGGCCCGCAGTGGCGCGCCGCGTGGCTCGGTGTACTACCACTTCCCCGAGGGCCGCAATCAGATCCTGACCGAGGCGCTGGAGTACGCAGGCGAGGCGCTCACGGAGGTCATCGACGAAGCCGCCGCGAACGGCGGGATGTACCTCGTCCGGCAGTTCGTCGAGTTCTGGCACGACCTGCTCATCGAGAGCGACTTCACCGCCGGCTGCCCCGTGGTGGCCGCAGCGATCGGCTCTGCCGACGACGAACCGCAGCTGACCACCGTGGCGGGCAGCATCTTCCGCCGCTGGCGCGATGCGCTCACCGGCGCGTTCGTGAACGACGGCTTCGACGAGCCCTGCGCTGCGTCGCTGGCGATCACGTGCATCGCCTCCCTGGAGGGTGCGGTCGTGCTGTGCCGGTCCACCCGCAGCGTCGACGCGTTGCGTAGCGTGGCCGAGGAGGTGGAATTCCTGATCAAGTCAAGGGAATTCGTCCGCCGTTACGGCCTCCCAGCGCCGGCTGAGCCGGCAATCCGACAAGAGCATCGTTAGGCCTTGCGCCAACGGGCACACACGAAGTCGCCGTTGACGCCGGAATCGACCAGCACCCATTCGGATCGAATCGGCAGCAGGCGTGAGCCGCCGCCGAGAGAGCACGGCGCATACGTGACGATCATTTCGTCGATCAGGCCGGCCGCGACGAACTGCGCGGCGACGTCCCCACCGCCCACGACCCAGACGTCCTTGCCCGCCGCGGCCGACACCAGCTTTGGGTGAAGCTCGGCGACGTCACCGGCGATCGTCTGCACCGGATGCCCGTCGGCGATTATGTGCGGGCGGTGCGTCAGCACCCAGGATGGCTGGTCGTACATCCAGTCACCGGGATGGTTGTTCGCCACCCATTCGTATGTCGCGGCTCCCATCACCAGTGCGCCAACGGATTTGACGAACGCCTGGTATCCGAAGGGGCCGTTGGCATCGATCGCACGGGACGTCAGCCAGTCCAGACTCTCGGCGTCGTCGACGATGTAGCCGTCCAGGCTGGAGGCGGTGAAGTAGACGGTCGCCATCTCAATGTCCTCTCATCCAGTCGAGCGGGTCACCACATGCGGTGCCGACACCGTGGCGGGCCAGCATCGCGCGGGCGAGTTCGCGTCGGTGGGCCGAGTAGGTAAGTACGTGCGCGACGATGCCGTACAGCTGAAACGACTCGGGTGGCTCGCACAACGCGTCGACGATGGTGTCGCCAAGCCGCCCCTCCTCCGCATACTCGGACACCATTGCGGCCCAGCGCTTCCCGAGATCATCGTGGTGGGCGGCCAGCTGATGCGCCGTTGTCGACGCGGGCCGTGTCGCCTCTCGGCTCGGGAAGTCGCAACCTTCGATGGTGGCCAGCCAAACCTCCTTCGTCCACACGATCGCGCCGAGCACCGCGCCGACGCTGGGCTCGGGGCCGTCCCAGTCGAGAATGACCTGGCCGGGTGAGATCTCTTGTGTCCACTGGTCTTTCGACAGCTGCGTGGCCTGGTTGATCAGGTAGGCGGTGTCGGCGACGTCATGGGCCACCATCAGTCGCGAAATGTCGGGCTCCTTGGTGTCGCCGTCGCTGTCCAGCCACAGCGACTGTGGCGGGTGGAAATGCAGGCCGTTCGGCGCGGGCAGCCGGAACCGGATGTCCGCGGCGCGCGACGGTGGAACGCCGAACGTGCGACTGAAGGCGCGGGAGAACACCTCCGCCGACGACCAGCCCTCGTCGGCGGCCACGGCCGACACCGATTCGCCCCGGTGCAGGCGCCAGGCCGCGCGCTCAAGCATGATGCGACGACGCAGCGCCGCCGGGGACTCGCCGGTCAGCCGGCGCACTTCCCGGGAGAAGTGGAACTCCGACGCGTAGCTGCTGCGCGCCATGTCGCCGACGTCGGCGTTGTCGGCGTCGACGACCGCGTCGAGCAGTACCCGCAGTCGATCGCGGCGTGCTGTATCGCTCACGTTCACCGAGTATTGTCTGCCGCCCGCAGGATGGACATGACAATTCCTGCTGAGGTGGTGGCTTACTAGACTCTCGTGGCCAGTGAGCGAATTCGATGCACTATGCGCCAACGACGCCGAGCTGTCCCAGCTACGGATGTCGATCCGTGAGTTCCTGACGGCCGATCGCGCCGAGTTCGGCTGGCGCCCGGCGGTCGACTGCTGGCTGGCGAAGTGGGACCCGGACTTCTCCGCCCGGCTGGCCGATGCCGGGTTCGTCGGCTTGACCATCCCCACCGAGTTCGGCGGTCGTGGGCTGGGTTACCTGCACCGTTACGTGGTCACCGAGGAACTGCTGTCGCACGGCGCCCCTGTCGCCGCGCACTGGATCGCCGACCGGCAGGTCGCGCCCGCCCTGCTGTCATATGGCACCGAAGAGCAGCGGAACCGGCTGCTGCCGCGGATCGCGGCGGCGCAGCTCTATTCGGCGATCGGGATGAGCGAGCACGGCGCAGGGTCGGACCTCGCGGCCGCGCAGACCCGGGCAACCAGAGCCGACGGCGGGTGGGTGCTCAATGGGTCGAAAGTATGGACGAGCGGCGCGCACGTCGCGCACCAGATCGTCGTGCTGGCCCGAACCAGCCCACTGGACACGCAGCACCGGCACGCGGGCTTTTCCCAGTTCATCGTGCAGACTTCGGCGCCGGGCGTCACGATCAGCCCAATCGTGTTGATGAACGGCGAGCACCATTTCAACGAGGTCATCTTCTCCGACGTGTTCATTCCCGATGACGACGTGCTCGGGCAGATCGGCGACGGCTGGCATCAGGTCACCGCCGAATTGGGTTTCGAGCGAAGCGGTCCCGAACGGATCCTGTCCACCGCAACGCTGATCTTCAGCGTCATCCGCGCACTGGGCGACGTCGACGACGGCATCGCGACCGACGTGGGAGACCTTGTGGCCCAGATGATTTCGCTGCGTCAGCTGTCGATCTCGGTGGCGCGCACGTTGGCCGACGGAGGGGACGCCGTAAACCGCGCGGCACTGGTGAAGGATCTCGGCACGCGCTTCGAGCAGGATTCCGTCGAATTGGTCGCCGACCTGCTTGACTACGTCGAGGACGCCGAGCCGTTGCGCGCGTTGCTGGCCACTGCGCGCGTGCACTCCCCTCTGTTCACGCTGCGCGGCGGGACGAACGAGGTGCTGCGCGGGGTGGTAGCTAAAGGCATGGGCGTGCGATGAGCGCTTGCGCGAAGTGCCGAGGACACCGATGAACGAATTGGCGCAACTGGTAGACGATCTCGGCCGCCGGTCTTTTGACGCCCGCCTCGGGCATCGCGGCCTTCCCGACACCCTCGACGAGGCGCTGTGGCGCAATCTGGAGGACACCGGACTCGCCCGGCTGACCAGCAGCCAGGACGCCGGACCCGGGGAGGCGGCGATCGTATTGTCCGGCTTGGCAAGACATGCGGCCGCGGTTCCGATCGCCGAGACCGACCTGCTCGCGGCGTGGCTGGCGGCCAAGGCTGGCTTGCCGGAGGCCGATGCCGGTCCGCTGACGGTGGCAATCGCCGATGCCACCGAGACTGGCGGCCGGATCAGCGGAACCGCCCGCGAAGTGCCATGGCCTTCAACCACCATAGTGCTGGCGGCGCGGACGGCCGATGCGCTGCACGTCGCGTTGATCGAGGCTGCAGCGAAGATCGAGGGCCACAACCTGGCAGGCGAACCGCGCGGGTCAGTCACGTTCGATGTGGCGGTCGGCGATACGCGCACCGTCGATGTCGGCGTTGCCGACCAGCTGACGCGCCGCGGCGCGTGGGCGCGCTGCAATCAGATTGTCGGTGTGCTCGATGCCGCGTGCGGCCTCACCGTCGCGCACACCACCGGGCGGGTGCAGTTCGGACGTCAACTCAGCAAGTTTCAGGCCGTGCAGCATTCGCTGGCCGCCATGGCCGGTGAGATCGAACGGGCACGCGCCGCAACCGCTTTAGCCGTCGCCGCGGCAACCGACTACGGCTTCGACCACCCTGCGACCGACTATGCCGTAACAGCGGCGAAGGTGGCCGTCGGCCGAGCCGTTCCTCCGGTGACCACCATCGCCCACCAGTTGCATGGCGCGATCGGCGTGACCATCGAGCACCGGCTGTGGCTGGCAACCATGCGGGCACGCAGCTGGGTCGACGATTTCGGCACGACCACGCAGTACGCGCGGAGGCTGGGCCGGATGGCGCTGGCCGCCGACGATCCGTGGGATGTCGTGGTCAGCTATCCAGCACCTCGTTGACGCGCGCCTCGAGGTCGGCACCGTCACCGAGGTCGGTCACGTCGATGCCGAAGCGTTTGGTCAACGCATCGAGCACATCCGCGGCTGTGTCGAAGCGGATCTGCTCGGTTTTTCCGGCCCGGTGGATGGCCAGGTGCCGACCACGCATGTTGTAGCGGGCGTCGTCGGTCACCAGTGCCACCGTCAGGCCCGTGACGAAGAACGAATTGGGGTGCGTTGACACATACCAACTTCCGACTTCGAGATCGATTCGCGATTGCGGTCGGGTGGTGAACATGTACAGCGGCTGCCACTCGCCGCGGATCTCTGCCTCCAGCTGATAGCCGTCATCTCGGTCGCGGATGCGGTACGGCTCATGGCGGGTTTCCTGCACCGGACCGGGCTGCAGGCGAATCGGCGATGTCAGCGTCTGCCCGCCGAACCCGACATCGACAAGAAACGGTCCTTCGACGTCTGGCACCGTCACCGACAGCACCTGATGCGTCTGCGCGGGCAGTGGGCCATCGGGATTCATCCACACCACGCGGCCCGGGAATCGTTCAACGCCGAAACCCAACTCCTCGAGCACATAGCCCATCAGTCCGTTGTGCTCGTAGCAGTAGCCGCCGCGGCGGCGGGACACCAGCTTGTCGGCGAGCGCGGCGGCGCTGAGGTCCGCGACGGGGATGCCCAGCAGCGGGTCGAGGTTCTCGAACGGGATGGACCGGTTGTGGGCGGCCACGAGTGCATGCACCGTCTCGACAGTCGGTTCCGCAGGGCCCCGGTAGCCGATCCGGTCGAAATATGCGGCCACGTCCACAGCGTCGGTGACTTCCGTTGTCATGACGCCATCCTGCGACCTCAATACGGGTTGAGGTCAACCCGGTGGAACACTGAGGAGGTGGCCGCCCACATGACCGAGGAACTGCGCGAGGACTTGCTGGCCCGATGGTCGGAGACCCACCGCAAGCATCACACCGTCACTCACCTGCACGAGATGCTCGACGCGATCGGACTGCTGGCCGGCGCGGGTATCGAGTTCGATCGTGAGGCGGTGGAGCTCGCCGCGTGGTTCCACGACGCCGTCTACGAAATCGGCCGCGACGACAACGAGGACCGCTCCGCCGAGCTGGCACGCGAGTTGCTGGCGTCATCGCCGTTTCGGGATGAGGTCGCGCGGCTGATCCTGGTCACCAAGACGCATGAGGTGGCCGACGACGACGTCAACGGCGCAGTGCTCAGCGACGCCGACCTGTCGGTGCTGGGCAGCGACGCGCTCAGATACCGGACCTATGCGGCGGCGGTCAGGGACGAGTACGCCGACGTTCCAGACGAGGTGTTCAAACCAGCTCGCGCACAGGTCCTTTCGGCATTGCTCGACAGGTCACTGTTCCACACGTCAGCGGGCCGTGAGCGGTGGGAAGAGACCGCTCGACGCAATATCGCCGAAGAGATTGCCGCGCTCGCCGGCTACCTATAGCTAGCTATGACCATCCCAGCTGTCGCAGCGTGAACCCGTCGTTCCGGATCTTGGACATGTGACGGATCCTGTCGCCGTCGAAGTCCATGACGTAGACGTAGTCGGCGGCCGCGCCTTTCCCGGTCGGTGGCACGGGCCCGCCCTCTCCGGTGTGTGTTCCGCGGAAGACGCCGAAAGCCGCGACGTTGTTGCGCGCCTCGTCGACGGCGAACGACCGCACCTCGGCGTTTCCGTCAGGCAGCGGTATCAGCAGACCCTTCATCCACTCGGTGTAGGCCTCCAACGTTTCTATCCCGTCCAGCGCGTCGACCTGCGCGGCGAACGTCGCGCCTGGGTGGCAATACTGCGCGCACCCGTCCCAGCCCTTCCCCGTCTCGCAAGCGGCGAAGAATTGTTCGGCGATGTCCCTGATCGAGGTCATGGCAGCCCCCTTTGCCTGCGGGGATTATCCGCCTACGGGCGACCGCGCGAGGGTGATTGAGAGGCAACCCCGTGCCGCAGCGGCGTGCCCGGCTCGGCGGGCGTGGACTCCTTGACCGGAGAGCCGTGCGGCGTCGTGGTGGCACCGGGCGCGTTCGCTCTCAGTGCGATGCACAAAACGGTCCGCCACCTGGCGCCGGCATGGCCTTGCATAGTCAGCCGTCTGGCGACACCAACCGTTTCAGCCAGGCGCCAAGTGTGCGAATGGACCGCAGCTGACGTCCGTCGACGAAGCGATCGTCAACCGCGCCAGTTTGTCTCGGTCTCCTATCCGGCAACCCGGTATACAGCCAACCTTTAGACGGCAGTAATTCTTCAAGACGCCGTCGTGGAAGTCACCGGAAACAACGTGAAGATGACTCGCCCGATCGAGGACCTCGTCTTCGACGAGAAATGACGGTTCGGCCGCTGTCGGGATCTAGCCGGTAGTCGAATTCCACCGCTCGTCGAGCAGTTGATCGATCTGCCGGCACTACGGCTCACCACCGTGTTGGCGGATCGACCAGCGAACCGCGGCAAGCACCCTCAGTTCGGAGTCAATGACGTCGGCGTCACGTATGCCGCTAAGC
>DASQCE010000132.1:0-4253 GCA_035634855.1 Mycobacterium sp. | reverse complement strand
GGCGGAACGTCGCTGAAGCAGATCCGCAAGGCGCGCAACGCTCCGCTTCCGCCGGGTCAGGCGGTCGCCTACGTCGTCGAGATCGTTCCGGCCCTTGGATACCTGCACTCGCAAGGACTCGCCTACTGCGACTTCAAGCCGGACAACGTGATGCAGGTCGATGAACAGCTCAAGCTCATCGACCTCGGTGCGGTGCTCCGTATGGACGACGAGGAAAGTGCGATCTACGGCACCCTCGGCTACCAGGCGCCCGAAATCGCCGATACGGGTCCCACGGTCGCAAGCGACGTGTACACCGTCGGCAGGACACTCGCCGTCCTCGTGATGGATGTCCCGCAGGAGAGGGGCCGGTTCGTCGACCAACTGCCCGGCCCCGCAACGGTGCCGGTGCTGGCCAAGCACGAATCGTTGTATCTGGCGATCCTGCGTGCGACGGACCACGATCCCGACCGGCGCTTCGCGTCCATGGAGGAGTTGGCGGATCAGCTGACCGGGGTGATGCACGAGATTGCCGCCTCCGAGGACGACAAAGAGCGGCCGCGAATGTCGAGTAACTTCAGCCCGCAACGTGGGATCTACGGCGCGGGTGCGGGCACGCCGGTCGACGCCGCCAAGGTGATCGCGGCGCTGCCCGTGCCCGTGGTCGACCCCACTGATCCCGGCGCCGCCATACTCGCCACGACGAGCGGCACCCCGCCTGCCCAACTTGAACACGCGCTCGATCTCGCCAGAACCGGGGCGCAGCAAGCGAATAGGTCCTCCGTCGAGGTGCCGCTGCGACTGGTCCGCGCCTCGCTCGAGATCGGCGCACCGGAAGACGCCAGGAAACGGCTGGCCCAACTGGAGTCGGTGATTCCAGGAGATTGGCGGCTGAAGTGGTACAGCGGACAATGCGCGTTACTGGAGGACGCGTTTGACAGGGCCGCCGCCGATTTTGATGCGGTGCTGACCGTGCTTCCCGGGGAGCTCGCGCCCAAGATGGCGATCGCGGTCACTGCCGAGATGCGTGGCGCGCGCGATATGGCTGCGCGCTACTACGAGACCGTATGGCGAACCGACCACAGCTATGTCAGCGCCGCGTTCGGGCTGGCACGGCAGCGTGTGCAAGCCGGAGACCGGGCCGGTGCCATCGCGGCGCTCGACCAGGTGCCTACGGATTCAGCGCATTTCACCCCGGCGGCGGCGACCGCGATCGAGATCCTGCTCGACGGCCGAACACCCGAGAACCTGGACGAGCAGACGCTGCTCGATGCCGGCAAGCGCACCGCAGAACTGAACCTCGAATCGGCCGCCAAGCGCGCAACGATTCGGCTGCGGGTCTTCGGCGCAGCGTTGGACTGGCTGCAGGCGGGCCACAAGACCACCGCCGGGCGGCTGCTCGGCTCGACCTTCGATGAACGCAGCATCCGGGCAGGGATGGAACGCAGCTACCGCGAACTGGCGCACGAGACGACTGATACCTGGGACCGTATTGCGTTGGTGGAGCATGCAAATGAGATTCGGCCGAGGACACGGGTATGACCAGTCAGGAGGCGACGTGTTCGAAATGCGGTGCGGCCGTTCGCCGTGCCGACCGGTTTTGCGAGAGCTGCGGTGCCTCGTTGTCAGAGGTGCGCCAAATCGCCATACCGCGGCCAGGGCAGTCCGCGGCAGGGCCGTGCGCCGACTGCGGCAACGACGCCGACTTTGACGAATACTGCACCGTCTGCGGCCATCGGCGCGTCGAGCCCGATCGTGACAAGGCGGATCTCGGCGGGATCGTGCTGATCACCGACCGCGGTATCGAACACGCGCGCAACGAGGATGCCGCCGCGGCCGGGATCCTGGTGGGCAGCAATAGTCAACGACCCGATGCGATCGCCGTCGCCGTGTGCGACGGGGTCTCCTCCTCCGATGGTGCGCATATGGCCGCGGTTGCTGCCTCGACGGCAGGTGTGGATGCGATGCTCGCCGCGCTCGTCGCGTCCCGCAAGGCACACGCGGCGGTGCTTGCGGGTCTGCGGGCTGCGGCGAACGCCGCGGCCGCGGCGGCGACAGATCCGGCCTCGGCGCCGTCTTGCACGTACACCGCGGCGACAGTCGTCCCGACTTCCGCAGGGAAAACGCAGATCACGGTCGGCAACGTCGGCGACAGCAGGGCGTACTGGCTTCCCGAAGCGCCCGCAGCGCCGCAACAGCTGACGGTCGACGATTCGCTGGCACAGGAACTGATAACCGCGGGGGCTGCGGCCGATTCGGAAGCCGTGCAACGCGGGGCGCACACCCTGACTCGTTGGCTTGGCGCCGACACCGAAACGGAGCCGTGGTCGGAGTCGAGTGTGCAGACGATCACTGTCGTCGGTCTAGGTTCGCTGGTGCTGTGCAGCGACGGACTCTGGAACTACCTGCCCGACGCGGCAGACATCGCACGATTCTGCCGCGGTACCGACGCTAGCGCGGCCGCACGCGCACTCACCGAATACGCATTGGATGCCGGTGGCCGGGACAACATCACCGTCGCTGTCATCCCGATCGGAGGGACGTCATGAGTTCGGCTGAACAACAAGGCATTTCCGTTGACGTCGACCATAATCCTTACCTCGCTGAGGGAAGTGGCACGGTCGACGCGATCGTCAGCATCGTCGCCGATGTCGCGGCGAAAACCTCAGCGCCGGAGCGGATCGAGGCCATCATCATCGACTGTTCGACCTCGATGCAGGCACCGATCGAGAAGTTCGACGCGGCGAAACGCGCTACCGCCGCCGCGATCATGGAACTCGTTGACGGCACGCACTTCACAGTCGTGTGCGGCACTGAGAAGGCCGTCAGCGTCTACCCGGCGGACGACGGGCTGGCGCGGGCGAGCACAGAGACCAAGGCGGCGGCGATGCGCGCCGTTGACGGCTTGCGGCCCCACGGCGGGACCGCGATGGGAACCTGGCTCGCGCACGTCCGCGGAATCGTCGGACACCGCAAGGGTGCGCTCACCCATGCGATCCTGCTCACCGATGGCAAGGACGAGCATGAAACTCCGGAAGAACTAGGGGAGGAAATCGGGCTCAGCGAAGGCGAATTCACCTGCGACTGCCGAGGAGTGGGCACCGACTGGGAGGTAGACGAGCTGCGCGCGATCTCGACCGCACTGCTAGGCACCGTGGACATCGTCGCCGATCCCGAAGAACTCGCGGAGGATTTCGCTTCGATGATGCGCGTTTCGATGAGCAAGTCGATTCCGGACCTGACGTTGCGGTTGTGGACGCCGGCCGGCGCACACGTCGAATTCGTGAAACAAGTTGCGCCAACCGTCGAAGACCTGACGCACCGTCGACTCGACGCGGGAAACCAGTGCGGGGAATACCCGTTGGGCTCCTGGGGTGCCGAGGATCGCGACTATCACATCCAAGTCGATATCGAACCCGCGGCCGTTGGTCGCGAGAAGCTGGCTGCGCGGGTGAGTGTCGTTGCGGACGAACAGGTTCTGGGTGAGGGCCTGGTGAAGGCGGTGTGGACCGCCGACACCGCGTTGTCGGCCCAGATCAGTCGCCGGGTGGCGCACTACACCGGCCAGGCGGAGCTGGCGCAAGCGGTCCAGGAGGGGTTGAGCGCACGCAAAGCCGGGGACACGACGACCGCGACAGCCAAACTGCAACGCGCGATGGAACTCGCCGTGGAATCGGGAAACGATGGAACGGCCAAGCTGCTGCGGGGAGTGGTCGAGGTCGACGAGCGCACCGGCACGATCCAGCTGCGACGTGACGTCGCAGCCGCAGACGAGATGGCACTCGACGCCCGGTCGACCAGAACCGCACGAGTGCGGAAGGAGACCTGATGCCGACCTGCATCGAGGGACATTCGTCGAAAGCCGATGACTACTGCGACGTGTGCGGGGCACCGATCGGAAGCCCTGCCGCACAACCCGATTCGCCGCCGCCGGTTGAGGCGAGGGCCTGCCCGGCGTGCGGGATGCCGGTGAGCGGCCGCTTCTGTGAAGCATGTGGGCACGATTCGGCGCTGCCCGAACCAGCAGCGTCCCGGCCGGCAGCCCCTCAGGCCGCGTCGGTCGGATGGACCGCCGTCGTGAACGCCGACCGGGAGTTCTATGAACGTGTCCTTGCCCGCGGAGGCCCCGACACGGTCGAGTTCCCGCGGTTCTACCCCGAACGCCGAATCGTCCTGCAGGGCAGCACCACACTCATCGGAAGGCACAACCGCGATCAGGGTGTTGAACCCGAGATCGACCTCGGCATCCATCCCGTCGACCGCGGCGTCTCGAC
>DASQCE010000131.1:0-14778 GCA_035634855.1 Mycobacterium sp. | reverse complement strand
GGCGGAGAACGCCCACATCCAGCCGACGTTGGCGAGCCGGTTGTTCTTGATATGGCGGTGAGTGACGGAGATCGAGCGCCGGAGGCGCGGGTGACCGGCGCTGATCCGGCGTAGGCCTTCAAGGCTCGCGCATCGGCGAACCGGGTGCGGTCATCGCCGATCTCCGCGAGCACGCGGGCGCCGGTGGAGTCGGCCAGCCCCGGGAAGCTCGTGATCACCGCGTGGTCTGGATGGGTCTGGAACAACGCGGCAGATGCCTGGCCGAGGTCGTCGACGTTCGTGCACGCGGTGTCGAGCGCGGCCAACAGCGCCTGGGCGTGCGTGCCCATTGCGGCTTCGACCCCACGACGTCAATGCCACCCACCAGTCACCGCCCCACCGCGGTGCGACACGCAGGAATTTGCTACGGCAGGTCAGAGACTGGCGAACGACCAACAACCCCAGAAACCGCGCCGGTCTGTAACAAGACCTCGAAGATCCGATAACCCAAGGCATTCAGCTACCCCGAGGCTGACGGTCGTTCGGAACCAAGTAGATAACTACTGTTAATCACAGTCGTGTGTTTCAGCACTTACCACGCGACGTAACCCGCTGTACTGCACCATGATTCGCCTTGCAAGGCAGAAGTCAGGGGTTCGAATCCCCTAGGCTCCACACCCAAGAGCCGCCCTGGCCCGTGCGGTTGGCCGGTGACTAAATGGCCAGCGCGGCGCCCTGTTGAGATTCCGCACCGGCTCAGATGTGGTGATCCCCGACGCGTTTCGGCTGCTGTCGATCCCGACGACGGCGTGACGGACGACGCGGCGACCGCCCGGCGCTCGTTTCCTCGCCTGGCGCCCGCGCTAGCCCCCCGAAAATATCGAGGGGCCCCTGTCGTCGCGTGGCGTACTTTTCACACTCGGGATGGAAACTTTCAGCCGCGCTAAGCCTACTCATAGCGCGACCGACGGAAAACGGCCTCAGCGAGTAGCTCGATGACTGCCACAGCCAGGGGATTCGCCGTAGACGGTTTTGCACGCCACCAATAGGCGTCGTCACGGCTCCGCCAACACGGACTTGGCGGACTTGGTAGTCGGCCCCCGGCCGTCGCAGTCGTTGTAATCGTCCGCCCTATTCAGAGTTGAAACACGAGTAGTCGACTACTCGTTTTCCGGTGGACACCACCGATGGTCATCATCTTGACGCACGTTCAGGCCAAAGCGGTGACATTGCTTGGTCGTGTCCACTGCAGGGCATGCTTCGCTATAGCCCCATCGTCCATCTCAGTATGCCGTTGAGACTGGGCAACTTCCAGCCGCAACGTGGTTCGTGGTCAACCACTTTCGCGGAACCGACCCGAATAGTCGACAGCAGCTTCTTCCAGGGCCGGACGAAGACGCGGAGACGTTCGGACAGCAGGGTGGACTCATCATCGATACACGCGACCTGTTCCGATTAAGGAAAACAGTGGCCGCTGGAACGATCAGCGGGGGCAGTTCGCGCCATGCTGACGAGTTCTAACGGCCGATTCGAGCCTCCGCAGGAATTCAGCGAACAGCCCTTACACCAATCCGCCCTCAAGTCGGTCCAGTGTCGCTTGGTGGAGATCCGCACGGTCGCCGGCCGATCGAACGCCCGGCAGTGCGTGTTGAGCGGCGGACCGTACACAATGTCATCGCATGTGCGGCACTGTTCGCCCGCCTCCGCGCCCAAAGCAAGCCTGCTGACCCACTGGGACGACGCCGGGCCGAGGGGGTGTCCATACGGGCATCGCGTCGGCGGGTGCGTGGTCCACTCCCCGCTCGTGGTCTGCACCACTCGCCCAGCACCCTTACGAGCCTGTGCGCGGGTGCCGTTGCCGGAAATAGAACAGGTAGTCGGGTACTCGTTGCCCTCACGTGGGCGAGGCAGACAATTCCCCTAACCCAGTTCACCGCATAAGCACGACAGCTCCGAGAAAGTCAGCCATGAGAGAACACGACCTACGCGCGAAGTATCTGGTGCTGCCGTCGAACATCGATATCAAGGACATCGTTATCGAGGTCAACACCAAACTGACCGAAGTCGAGCATTGCGGAGAACCCTTCGACGACAGGTCGAGCACTGAATAGTTCGGCCCGCCACCCGAAGGGAATCGGCCCGCCACCCAAGCAGCAGGATGACGGGCCGAAGATCGGCGACGGGCGACGCTGAAGCCGCTCGCGTCCGTAATGTCATTCAGCAGGGCTGTGGGAACGTAATGCGTTGAGCGGCCACATGATTCGCCTTTGCAAGGCAGAAGTCAGGGTTCGAATCCCCTAGGCACCACGTGGATGATGTCGCGGCGGTGCCCGGAGGATCCGGTGTCCTCCAAAAGCGATATCGCTTTGCCGGCGAGGCCCTAACACTCCACGACGTTGAGGGCCAGCCCGCCCTGCGACGTCTCCTTGTACTTGTCCTTCATGTCGGCGCCGGTGTCACGCATCGTCTTGATCGCGGTGTCGAGGCTAACGTGATGAGTTCCGTCCCCATGCAACGCCATTCGTGCCGCCGTGATGGCCTTGACCGCCGCGACCGCGTTGCGTTCGATGCACGGAATCTGTACCAGACCGCCGACCGGGTCGCATGTGAGCCCGAGGTTGTGCTCGATACCGATCTCGGCGGCGTTCTCTACCTGCGCCGGCGTACCGCCCATCACCGCCGCCAGGCCGGCGGCGGCCATCGAGCACGCCGACCCGACCTCACCCTGGCAGCCCACCTCGGCGCCGGAGATCGACGCGTTGGCCTTGAACAGCTGACCGATCGCGCCCGCGGTCAGCAGGAACTCGACGATGCCGTCCTCGGTCGCACCGGGGACGAACCGCCAGTAGTAGTGCAGCACTGCGGGAATGACGCCCGCGGCGCCGTTCGTCGGCGCCGTCACCACCCGGCCGCCGCCGGCGTTCTCTTCGTTGACCGCCAGCGCGTACACCGTCAGCCAGTCCATCGCGTACAGGGGATCGTCGGGATCCAGTGTCTCCGCCAGCAAACGCGCGCGGCGTTTGACGCGAAGCTTTCCCGGCAGCGTGCCCGTTGCGGCCAGCCCGGCATTGACACACTCCTGGAAGGCCACCCAGATCCGCAGCAGGCCGGCCCGCAGGTCGGGCTCACGGCCCAGGGCGACCTCGTTGCGCGCCATCAGCTCGGCGATGCTGCACTGGTTCTCGGTTGCCAGACGCACTAGTTCTTCGGCCGCGTTGAACGGATACGGCACGACGACGTCTTCGCGCGGGCCCGACTCCGCCTCCTGCTCGTCGACGACGAACCCACCGCCGACCGAGTAGTACACGCGACGGCTCAATTCTTCACCGGAGCCATCGAAGGCCAAGAACACCATCCCGTTGCTGTGAAAGTCCATGGCGCGCAACGACAGCACGATCTCGGCCGTGTGGTCGAATTGAATCGTATGGGTGCCGGCCAACTGTAGCTGGCCGCCCATGTTGATCTCCTCGACCCTGGCTTTCGCGACGACCGGATCGACCGTCTCGGGTTCACAGCCCTCCAGACCGAGGACGACCGCGCCGGGCGTACCGTGTCCGGCGCCGGTAGCGCCCAGCGAGCCATACAGCTCGATCCGCACCCGCGCCACGCTCGGCAGCAGTCCATCGGCGCTGAGTTGCCGAGCGAACCGGCCTGCGGCGCGCATGGGACCGACGGTGTGCGAGCTCGACGGCCCGATGCCGATGGAGAACAAATCAAATACTGAAACAGACATGGGGGTGCACCTACTGCGAATTAGGGTTTAGGAGACACGTCCACGCTGGGCGGCAGCGGCGACGGCTCGGGCTGCATCGACCTGCGGACGATCGTGAACGCCACCGCTCCCCCGGCCAGCACCACGGCGCCGACGGCGGCCAACACCAGGGGCCGCCGGCTGCGCTTGGGCTTACGCGCGTCAGCGATGACCTGGGGCAGGTTCGAGAGAACCTCCTGCGCCGCCGCGAGTTCCTGTGCGATGGCATCTTGTGCGTCGCCGAGCTCCTTGGCCAGCCGGCTTTTGTCAAGGCGACGACGGATCCGGACAGCCGCTGACTGCACGCCCTGCACGCTCAGCCCCGCCGTGCCGAGTGTGACGTCGACCGGTCCGACCGCGGAGTACTTCAGGCCGCGGCCGAGCCGCTGGCTCGGGGTCAACCGGGCGTCCGTCTTCGAGCTCATGTGCACCTCTTTCGCGGCGTGATCAGAATCGACTTCCACCCTGCCATCAAGTGCCACCCCGCGGAGGCGGTTGGGCGGCAGGTGGCACACTGGCATCCCGTGACGAGCCCCATTCAGACAACGACCGCGACCCTGCACACCAACCGCGGCGACATCAAGATCGCACTGTTCGGAAACCACGCCCCCAAGACCGTTGCGAATTTCGTCGGATTGGCGCAGGGCACCAAGGACTACAGCACCGAGAACGCATCGGGCAGCTCGTCGGGACCGTTCTACGACGGCGCGGTCTTCCACCGCGTGATCGACGGCTTCATGATCCAGGGCGGCGACCCGACCGGCACCGGCCGCGGCGGCCCCGGTTACCAGTTCGCCGACGAGTTCCACCCCGAACTCCAGTTCGACAAGCCCTATCTGCTCGCGATGGCCAACGCGGGGCCGGGCACCAACGGCTCACAGTTCTTCATCACCGTCGGCAAAACGCCGCACCTGAATCGTCGGCACACGATCTTCGGCGAGGTTGTCGATCCCGAGTCGCAGAAGATCGTCGACGCGATCGCGACGACGGCCACCGACCGGAGCGACCGGCCGACGGATCCAGTGGTGATCGAGTCGATCACGGTTTCCTGACGCCGTAGGCAGTCAGCCGGAGCCGGCGTAGCCGGCGGCAGTCAGCGCATCGAGCACGTTCAGCGGGTCGGTGCCCAGATCCCATCGGGTGTAGACCAGCAGCCGACCATCGGTTGTGTCGATCTCCAGCAGCCGCACCTTGCGGGCGAGCCGGCGGAACTCGGTGATGCGGACGATCTTGATATCGCCATGCCGCAGGACGTGTGAGCGCGACCAGCCGCGGGTAAGTAGGCCGTCGTCACTGATTGCCAGCTTCGGTCGGGCGCGCCAAGAGAGGCTTGCAAACACGAGCAGTCCCGCCGCGGCAATCCCTACGAGAATACGGCCGGGCGCATCTGTGATCAGGGTCACAGCGCCGATAGCCAAGATTAGTCCGAATATGCCGCACGCTGCGATTCCGAGCGCAGGTGGGCTCCACTCAGTTTGCTGCATGGGCTAATAACACCCTTTTACCGTTGCTAATGAGGTTATCCACAAGTGCTATCCCCAATGGGGATGAATCACAAGAGTGTGATCTCGTGACCACTAGGTTGCTAAACGGGTAACAGGCGGAGTCCAAGATAAATTCATGCCGGTGGTCGGTGCGGCTACCGCCAGCGCATCGTGAGCAACAAACCTGTGATCATGAAAGCAAATGCGATGGCGTAGTTCCACGGGCCGAGGTCGGCCAGGAACGGGATCGAGTTGGAGGCGAGCTGGAACACCAGCAGCCAGACCAGGCCGATCAGCATCAAGCCACAGAACAAGACCACGAACCAAACGCTCGACGGTCCGGACTTGACCTTGACCGGCGTCCGGCTCACCGGGTTGACGGTGAAGGCGTTCTTCTTGCGAACTTTGGACTTGGGCATGGCTACCTTCGCAGACACTCTGCGTCACACGGTGCGACGATGTAGCTACGAGCCTAACGTAGCGAGCCCGACACACCCGAATCCCGAAGAGGCGAGCCGATGGACCAGCCCAGACGTTCCGTGTGGCGTTTCGGCGTCCCGCTGGTGTGCCTGCTGGCGGGCCTGCTGCTGGCGGCCACGCATGGTGTTTCCGGCGGCAGCGAGATCCGGCGTAGCGACGCGCCACGGCTGGTCGACTTGGTCCGCGAGGCCCAGCAGTCGGTGGACCGGCTCGCGTCTGAGCGGGACTCTTTGGTTTCGACGATCGACAATCATCACGGCGGATCGCCGGGCGCCGACGCGGCGCTGGTGGCGATCACCAACCGCTCGGCCAAGCTGGCCGTCGATGCGGGCCTGGACACGATGGGCGGACAGGGCCTCGTCGTCACACTCAACGACGCGCAGCGCGACGCGGAGGGCCGTTTCCCGCGCGACGCCTCTCCCGACGATCTGGTGGTGCACCAGCAGGACATCGAGGCGGTGCTCAACGCGTTGTGGAGCGCGGGCGCCGAGGGCATCCAGATGCAGGATCAGCGGATCATCGGGACGTCGGCGCCGCGATGCGTTGGCAACACCCTGTTGCTCAACGGCCGCACATACAGCCCGCCGTACGTCATCACTGCGATCGGGGATGTCGCAGCCATGCAGGCGGCGCTGGCGGCGGCACCGTTGGTGACTCTCTATAAGCAGTACGTCGTGCGGTTCGGGCTGGGATACACCGAACAACCGCGTCCCCGGGTTGAACTCGTCGGGCACAACGAGCCGGTGCGGATGAAGTTCGCGAAGCCGGCAGGCCCCCTGGGCTATTGACCCAGGCTTTGACGCTGCGCCTATGGCGGAAAAGTACGGGGTAGCCAGCGCCCTCACCGCAGAGTGGACGCCAGCCGACCAGTAGCCTGGCCTGATGCAGGTCTTGGTCGTCGACAACTACGACAGCTTCGTGTTCAACCTGGTCCAGTACCTGGGCCAGCTCGGTGTGCACGCGCAGGTCTGGCGTAACGACGACGACCGCTTGGCCACCGCAGACGACGTGGCGAAGGCCGCCGCGCAGTTCGACGGCGTGCTCCTCTCCCCCGGCCCCGGCACCCCGGAGCGCGCCGGCGCGTCCGTCCCGCTCGTCAATGCGTGCGCCGCAGCGAAGACGCCGCTGCTCGGGGTGTGCCTCGGGCACCAGGCCATCGGCGTGGCGTTCGGCGGTACCGTCGATCGCGCACCTGAGTTGCTGCACGGCAAGACCAGCACGGTCTTCCACTCGAATGCCGGTGTGCTGCGAGGTCTTCCGGATCCATTTACCGCGACCCGTTACCACTCACTGACGATCCTGCCCGACACCGTGCCCGCCGAACTCGAGGTGATCGCACGCACCCAGGGCGGCGTCATCATGGGCGTGCGACATGTCGAGCTGCCGATCCACGGCGTGCAGTTCCATCCCGAGTCGATCCTCACCGAAGGCGGCCACCGGATGCTGGCCAACTGGCTGGGCTACTGCGGCGCCGCACCGGCGGAGTCGTTGGTGCGCCAGCTCGAGGACGAGGTGGCCAATGCCGTGCAGGCCGCTACGACGCGAACGCCAGCGTGATCGGATCCCCGAATTTGACAGCCGTGCCCGGCGCCGGGCTCTGAGTCACCACCGCATTGGTTCGCTGGCCGCTGTTCTGGACGTCGGGGCCCCTGATCAGCGGACCTGTCCAGCCGTAAGCGTTGCGCAGGTTCGGCTCGACGTCGGTCCAGAACCCTCCCCGCACGTCGGGCATGACGAACTGGTTGCCGAAGGACACTTGGATCTGTATCACGCTGTCCAGCGGAACGATGTCGTTCGGAGCCGGAACAGTGCCGATGACCTGGCCCTTCGGCAACGGGCTGTCAACTTCGACCACCACAGGCTTTGTGAAGCCAGACGCGGCGAGGACCTGCTGAGCGGAGTCGATCGTCTGGCTCTTCACGTCGGGCACCGGCTTGCTCTCGGGTCCCGAGCCGACGACGATCGTGATTTCGTTGGTGATCGCCGAGGTCTGGTTGGCCGGCGGGATGGTGGCGAGCACCTTGTCCTTCATATCCGGCGTCGACGGTGACTGCGACTGCTTGAACTTGCCGAAGCCGGCATCGGTCATCTTCTGGACGCAGTCTGCATACGTCAGGTTCTTGCAGTCCACGACCTCGCGCTGCTCCGGGCCGGTGGACACGTTGAGGGTGACCTCGTCGCCAGCGCCGACGGACGTGCCGGCGCTCGGGTCGGTACCGATGACCCGATTCGGTGGGATGGTCGAGTCCGGGTTCCGCTGAGTCGTCGTCTTGAAGCCGGCGTTCTGCAATGCGGCGATTGCGTCGTTCTCCAGCTGGCCCTTAACGTCAGGCACCTGTACATCGCGCGTGCTGCCGCCGAACATGTTGATGGCGACCGTCACCACCACGGTCAGCACCGCCAACACCGCGACGGCGATGAGCCAGCGGCCTACCGAGCCGCCGCGTTCTTCCCTGTCGGGGTAGCCGGGCTGCGGGCGCTCGACCGGGTCGATGGGCTCGGTGCGGTGCTGCGACGGTGTCGACGACAGCAGCGAGGTCCGCTCGGCGTCGGTGAACACCTTGGGCGCCTCCGGCGCCTCTCCACTGTGCACCCGCACCAGGTCGGCGCGCATCTCCGCGGCGGATTGGTAGCGATTGTCGGGATTCTTGGCCAGCGCCTTGAGCACGACGGCGTCGAGTTCAGGCGAGATGTCGCTGTGGCGCTGTGACGGCGGCACTGGATCCTCGCGCACATGCTGATAGGCAACCGCGACGGGCGAGTCACCGGTGAAAGGTGGCTCCCCCGTGAGGATTTCGTAGAGGACGCAGCCCAGCGAGTAGACATCGGAGCGGGCGTCGACCTTTTCGCCGCGGGCTTGCTCGGGCGACAGGTATTGCGCCGTGCCGATCACTGCGGCGGTCTGGGTCACGCTGTTGGCATCGGCCAGCGCGCGGGCGATGCCGAAGTCCATCACCTTCACCGCGCGGGTCTTGCTGATCATGATGTTGGCGGGCTTGACGTCGCGATGGATGATGCCGTGCTGGTGGCTGAAGTTCAGCGCCTGGCAGGCGTCGGCGATCACCTCGATTGCGCGCTTGGACGGCATCGGGCCCTCGGTGTGCACGATGTCGCGCAGCGTGACGCCGTCGACGTACTCCATCACGATGTACGGCAGCGGCCCGGTCGTCGTCTCCGCCTCGCCGGTGTCGTAGACCGCGACGATGGCCGGATGGTTCAGCGCGGCGGCGTTCTGCGCCTCGCGGCGGAACCGCAGATAGAAGCTGGGGTCGCGGGCCAGGTCGGCGCGCAGCACCTTGATGGCCACGTCGCGGTGGAGCCGCAGATCGCGCGCCAGATGGACCTCGGACATGCCGCCAAAGCCGAGGATCTCACCGAGTTCATACCGGTCGGACAGGTGTTGCGGGGTGGTCATTGCCATGTCTGTTCTGAAACTGTATGTCGCCGGCCGCCCGGCTCTGAAACTGTATGTCGCCGGCCGCCCGGCTCCGTGGCCCAGGGCGTCACCTGCACCTTTGCCGGTGACGCCATCGCATCGATTCGGGTTACCCCAATTTCTAGTCCACCATGACTGATGGTGCCCTCATCGGTCCAACCGGGCATCGCCGTCGGCGACTGGAACGGGGTCGTTTCGGTGATCGTATTCGTCACCGTCGGCGCGGGTGGTTTCTGGTCCTTCTTGTCCTGTGCGTTCAGCACGATCAGGATCGCGATGACGATCGCGAGCGCGCCTAGCACGCCGGCCGCCCACAGCAGCGCGCGCTGGCCCGACGAGAATGTGCGCCGTGGCGGGGGAGTGCGGTGGCTGCCCGTCGCAGGCCGTGGCCTAGCGGCGGCTGCCGGTGCCCGCCCCGTGAGGTCCGCCGCTGCGCGGGCCTGCGCGGCCGACGGCACCGCCGCGGGTGCCGCCCTACCGATCGAGGGCGCCTGATTCGGTCTCGGCGGACGACGGCCGGAGCGCACCGCGGCCACGGCGTCGGCGAACGGACCGCCTGAGCGGTACCGCATGCCGGGATTCTTCACCAGCGTGATCTCGATGAGCTCGCGCACGTTGGGGGGCAGGTCGGCGGGCAACGGCGGCGGTGTTTCCTTGATGTGCTTCATCGCCACCGTCAGCGCGCCGTCGCCGGTGAACGGTCGTTTGCCCGAAACCGATTCGTAGCCGACGACTCCCAGTGAGTACACATCGCTGGCGGCGGTGGCGTCGTGGCCCAGCGCCTGCTCGGGCGCGATGTACTGGGCGGTGCCCATAACCATGCCGGTCTGGGTGACGGGAGCGGCGTCGACGGCCTTGGCGATGCCGAAGTCGGTGAGCTTCACCTGCCCGGTCGGCGTGATGAGGATGTTGCCCGGCTTGACGTCGCGGTGCACCAGACCCGCGGTGTGCGCGACCTGCAGGGCGCGGCCCGTCTGCTCCAGCATGTCAAGGGCGTGCCGCAGCGAGAGCCGCCCCGTGCGCTTGAGCACCGAGTTCAGGGGTTCACCGTTGACCAGTTCCATCACCAGGTACGCGGTGCGGCCCTCATCGTCCATCTCGGTTTCGCCGTAGTCGTACACGCTGGCGATGCCGGGATGGTTGAGCATCGCCACGGTGCGGGCCTCGGCGCGGAACCGTTCGACGAACTCCGGGTCGGTGGAGTACTCCGCCTTGAGCACCTTGATGGCGACGCGGCGGCCCAACCGGGAGTCGATGCCCTCCCACACCTGGCCCATGCCGCCGGTGGCGATCAGTCGCTGCAGCCGATATCGGCCGGACAGCGTCACTCCCACGCGGGGGCTCATGGCTCGACTCCCGCGCGCTCCGGTCCTCGCTGGTCCCTCGCTGCGATCCTTACTCGCGTTCGTCTGCGGGGGCTCATGATCCCTCCCGCAGCGCAGCCGCGATGGTGGCGCGCCCGATGGGAGCCGCCACGGCACCGCCGGTGGCAGCCAGCCGGTCACCGCCGTTCTCGACCACGACGGCGACCGCAACCTTCGGAGCCGATGCCGGCGCGAAGGCGATATACCAGGCATGCGGCGGGGTATTGCGCGGATCCGTACCGTGCTCCGCAGTGCCGGTCTTTGATGCGATCTGCACGCCGGCGATGGCTCCCTTCTGCTGTGTCACCTGCTCGGCGGCGACCATCAAATCCGTAAGTGTATTCGCGACCTGCTCGGGCACCGCCCGGCGCTCCTCGCGCGGGGCCGTCGTGCCGATGTTTGCGAGGTCGGGTCCCTTCAGACTATCGACTAGGTATGGCCGCATGGTCACCCCTTTATTCGCGATGGTTGCGGCGACCAGCGCGTTCTGCAGCGGTGTAAGTGCAACATCTTTCTGCCCGATGCTCGACATGCCAAGGGCGGCGGCGTCGGTGATCGGGCCGACGGTGGATTGGGACACCTGAAGCGGAATCGTCGGGGGAGGGCTGTCGAGCCCGAATGCCATCGCGGTCGACCTCAGCGCGTCGGCTCCGGTGTTGATGCCGAGCTGGACGAAGGCGGTGTTGCAGGATTTCGCAAAAGCGTCGCGCAGCGAGGCGGTCGGGCCTGCGCCGCACGACGCGGCGCCGTAGTTCTCCAGCGTTGCGGTGCTGTCCGGCAACGTGATTCGAGATGCAGCGGTCAGTTGGGTGCTCTCGGTGGCGCCATGCTGCAGGGCGGCCGCAGTGGTGATGACTTTGAAGGTCGAGCCGGGCGGATAGGTTTCCGAGATGGCACGGTTCAGCAGCGGCGAATCGGGGTTGTCGCGCAGTTGCTGCCACGCGGTGGACTGTGCCTGAATGTCGTGGGTGGCCAGCAGGTTCGGGTCGTACGACGGTGACGACACCATCGCTAGGACCTTGCCGGTCGACGGCTCCAGCGCTACCACCGCGCCCTTGCACGGTCCGTGGCAGCCGTCCTCCATGGCGTCCCAGGCTGCCTGCTGAACCTGCGTATTGATGGTGGTCGCGACATTGCCACCGCGGGGATCGCGGCCGGTGAAGAAGTCGGCCAGCCGCCGCCCGAACAATCGCTGGTCGGACCCGTTGAGAATGGAGTCCTCCGCGCGTTCGAGGCCTGTGCTCGAATAGCTCAGCGAGTAGAACCCGGTGACCGGCGCGTATGCCAGGGGGTTGGGGTAGACGCGGAGAAAACGGAACCGGCCGTCGGTCGACACTGAGTAGGCGAGCAACTGGCCACCGGCGGAGATCTGGCCGCGCTGGCGTGAATACTCGTCGAGCAGCACCCGCTGGTTACGCGGATCCGCGCGCAGCCCATCCGCCGTAAACACTTGTGTCTGTGTGGCATTGGCCAACAGCAGCACGATCAGCACCATGATCGTCACGGCGATGCGGCGCAGCGAGGTGTTCATACCTTCTCGATCACCTCGGTGCCGGCCGACGCGATCGGCGTGGAGTGCGACCGGGTGACGATCGGGCGGCGTGCGGCGTGGGAGATGCGCACCAGGATCGCCAGCAACACGTAGTTGGCCAGCAGCGACGAACCGCCGTACGACATCCACGGGGTGGTGAGTCCGGTCAGCGGGATCAGCCTGGTGACGCCGCCCACCACGATGAACAACTGGATCGCCAGCGTCGAAGCCAGGCCGGCGGCCAGCAGCTTGCCGAAGCTGTCCCGGACCGCGATGGCGGTGCGCAGGCCGCGGATGATCACGATGGTGTAGAGCATCAGCACCGCGGCCAAGCCGACCAGGCCGAGCTCCTCACCGATCGCGGCGATGATGAAGTCGGTCGATGCGGCGGGCACGGTGCCGGGCTGACCGTTACCAAGACCGGTGCCGAAGATACCGCCGGTGGCGAAGCTGAACAACGACTGCACCATCTGATAGCCGGCGCCGTCGGGGTCGGCGAACGGGTCGAGCCAGGTTTCTACCCGGACGCGGACATGGTCGAAAACGTAGTACGCCGCAACGCTTCCCGCCGCGAACAGCGCCAGCCCGATGACCACCCAGCTGAACCTGTCTGTGGCCACATAGACCAGCACCAGAAACGACGCGTACAGCAGCAGCGAGGTGCCGAGGTCCTTCTCGAAGATCATCACGCCGACCGAGGCGATCCAGGCCGCCAGGAGCGGTGCCAGATCGCGGGGCCGCGGCAGGTCCATGCCGAGAAAGTGCTTGCCGGCACTGGTAAACACGCTGCGCTTGGCCACCAACACCGCGGCGAAGAAAATCAGCAGCAAGATCTTGGAGAACTCGGCTGGCTGAATTGAGAAGCCCGGTAACTCAATCCAGATTTTCGCGCCGTTCTGTTCCGACATCGACCGGGGCAGCACCGCTGGGATGGCCAGCAGAATCAGGCCGGTCACACCGCAGATGTAGCCGTAGCGCGCAAGCAGTCGATGATCGTGTAGGAAGATCACCACAAGCGAGAACGCGATAACACCGACGAGAGTCCACAACATCTGCTGATTGGCCGTGCCGCCCAGGCCTTTTGCCGACGGCCCGTCCGCGGCGAGGTCAAGGCGATGAATCATGACCAGTCCAAGGCCGTTCAACAGTGCGACCACCGGCAGCAACAACGGATCGGCGTACGGCGTGAACCGTCGGATGGCCAGGTGCGCACCGGCGAACAGCGCGAGATAGGCCACCGTGTACTGGGCCAGATCCCAGTGCAGGCCCTGTTCCTGGTTGGCTTCGACGAGCAGCAGTGCCACGGTGGTGATGACCGCGGCGAAGGCGAGCAGAACCAGTTCGGCGTTGCGGCGGTTCGGCAGTGGCGGCGTGACGGTGACGGGTGACTGCGGCTGCGTCGTCATGACACTTCCCGGCAGTTCGTTTCCCGGTTCCGGTGGTGGGGGAGGCAGCGCAGTCACGGTGGGCTGGGGCGAGGGCGGCGGCAAAGGCGGTGGGGCAGCCGGCGGTGGCGGACGCGGGGGAGCGGGGGCGGGGACCGTGGTTGGGGTCTCCGGCGCAGGGCTTTCACCGCCGGATTCGGGAATACCCGGATTGACAGGAGTTTCCGGCAGATGTGGTGCCGGCGACGTCGTCGTCGTGGTCGGCGTCGACGTACGCGTGGCACACGTCGGAAGCACCGAACTGCGCGCGAGTTCTTCGATCTGACCGATGGCGTCGTCGAGCGTGCCCGACGGCAGGCCCGCAACAACCTGCGCACGTTCCGACGGCCGCATGTCGTTGACACCGAGCATGCGGCAGTCCAGGTTGTCCGTGGATTGCCCGGCACTGATGAGCGACAACTCATTTCGCGCGTTGAGACACCCCAACAGGTATGGCTCCTGAAGTGCTAAACCCAGAAAGGAACCCTGAACACCCCGCATGATCGACACGGTGCCGTCGTGCTCGGTGACGTAATAATTGCTGCGGACGATCTCGCGGCCGACGGCGAGGCCGGTCAGCACAACCAGCACCAGCACGACGGCCGCGATGAGTATGCGCCGTCGCGACCGTGGTTTGCGCTCCGGCTCCTCCGGCTGCGGCACAACGCGTTTGGCCACGTTGCGGCGCGGGTTGAACGCCGAAGCGCGACCGGCCGCGGTGTTGGGCGGCGCGACCTCATCGTCGTCACCGGACACCGCACCCGCGAGGATGGGCTGGGTCTGGCCGTAGTCGTAGTCGATGACGTCGGCGACCACCACCGTGACGTTGTCAGGTCCGCCGCCGCGCAGCGCCAATTCGATTAACCTGTCCGCGCTTTCGGCGACATCAGAGATCTGTAAAGCCTCGAGGATGGTTTCGTGGCTCACCGGGTCCGACAACCCATCGGAGCACAGCAGATACCGGTCACCGGCACGCGCCTCACGCATGATCAGTGTGGGCTCCACCTCGTGGCCGGTGAGCGCCCGCATGATCAGCGAGCGCTGCGGATGGCTGTGCGCCTCCTCGGCGGTGATCCGGCCTTCGTCGACGAGCGTCTGGACGAACGTATCGTCTTTGGTGATCTGGTTGAGTTCGCCGTCGCGAAGCAGATAACCGCGGGAGTCGCCGATGTGGACCAACCCAAGCCTGTTGCCGGCGAACAGGATTGCGGTCAGCGTGGTGCCCATGCCCTCGAGTTCGGGATCGGCTTCGACGTGTGCGGCGATCGCCGAATTGCCCTCGCGGACCGCGGCGTCGAGCTTCGAGAGCAGATCGCCGCCCGGTTCGTC
>DASQCE010000130.1:0-9828 GCA_035634855.1 Mycobacterium sp. | reverse complement strand
AACCACGGCAGGGGCAACTTGTCGACCTGCTTGTCGACGCCGCCGGAGAACAGATACTCGACCAGGCTGCGGGTGCGGATCTCGGTGATGTCCGACCACTTGACGTCGTCGCCGTCGAACTCGACACCGTCTCCGCTGATCGCCACCCCGCCGAAGTGGTTCAGCTTGCGGGCCAGCCCGCGCAGTTTGTCTGGTGTCAGCGGATGGTCGGCCACCATGTCGCCGATGCCAAGCGCCCATCGCCCGACGACCGGCCCCGGGTCGGGCCTCCTGCTTTCCAGCAGCGACTGCAACCGGGAGGCGTCGTCGGTCATCTACGCCGAATTCGCAACGGCGGGTAGTTCATCGGCCAGCAGCGCCAGCATGGGGGAGCAGCCGTTGTCGATCTTCACCGTGGCCACATCGTCGCCCCGCGTGCGTCCGCGGTTGATGATCGCGATCGGGATGCCGCGCGCAGCGGCGTGCCGGACGAACCGGTATCCCGAGTACACGGTCAGCGACGACCCCGCGACGAGCAGCGCGTCGGCGCCGTCGACAAGCGAATAGGCTTCGTCCACACGGGCTTTCGGCACATTTTCGCCGAAGTACACGATGTCGGGCTTGAGCATCCCACCGCAGTACCCGCAGTCGATGGTCTGAAACGTCGTGGTGTCCCCGACCACCGCGTCGGCGTCAGGGGCGACCGCGATGCCGCCGACCGCCTCGGCCCGCTCGACGAACCCCGGGTTGGCCACCTCGAGCAGGTCGGCAAGCGCGGCCCGTGAAGTGGTGTGCCCGCAGTCCAGGCAGACCACCTGGGCGTAGCTGCCGTGCAAGTTGACCACCACGCGGCTGCCCGCCTTGGTGTGCAGCAAGTCGACATTTTGGGTGATCACGCCGGACACCACGCCGGCGTGCTCCAGCTCGGCCAGTGCACGGTGGCCGGCGTTGGGCAGCGTCTCGTCCATATGCCGCCAGCCGACGTGATTGCGCGCCCAGTACTGCTGCCGAAACGCCGGGTCGGAAGTGAACTGGCTGATGGTCATCGGATTGCTCGGCGGCGAGTCCGGCCCCCGGTAGTCGGGGATGCCCGAGTCCGTGGACATCCCCGCGCCCGTGAGCACCGCAACGCGCCGCCCCTGCAGCAGAGCGACGAGTTCGGGTGCTTCCACGCCTCCCAGGCTAGGCGATCCGGTTCAGCCGACGGGCTGGTGCTGCTCTCCGTCCTCCGTGTGTTCGGCTTCCTCGAGCCGTGGCTGATCGTCGTCGTACTCGTCGTCGTCATAGTCCTCGTCCTCGTCGGCGAGGATGGTCTCGACGACCTCAACGCGCTTCTCGGTCGGGTGTTCCTCCGCGAGCGGGATCGACACGGTGAGGATGCCGCGGTCGTAGGTGGCGCTGATGTCGTCCTCGTCGGCGCCCGCAGGCAGCGCCACCGTCCGCACGAATGATCCGTACGAGAACTCCGAGTGCCCGTTGGATTCGCTCGTCTGGGTGCGCTCGGCCTTGATCGTCAGCTGGCCGTCACGCACGGTGACTTCGATGTCGTCGGTGGGGTCGACGCCGGGCAGCTCCGCGCGGACCGCGAAGAGCCCGTCCTTCATCTCGTCCTCCGGCCGCAACAGGTTGCCGTCGAAGAACGACCGCAGGCCCGCGAGGCTGGCGATGGTAGGAAAGCCAGTAAAGCCACTGAAGAGCTCGGATAGCTCCGGGAGCAAGGGGCGCGATTGACGTTGAACAGCAAGCTGATTCAAGATTCCTCCTGGGTTGGGTCTGCGGTCCACGATGCGCGACGCAATCAAAATCGACGAATCGTGAGTGGTGCGTGCGGGCAAACTGCGGGCCAACAGAATTCGGCGTATCAGCTGATCAGCGTTTGCGGAGCGAGTTCGTTGAGCGTCGCGTTGGCCCACCTCACTTGGCGCAACGTCTCGGGATGGCAGCGCTGGGCAAGTTCCAGCAATCGCTCGTCCGTTGCGGCCTGCGCGCCGTGGGCCAGCAGCTCCCGATCCACGGAGAGCCTGCGGCGTTTCCGGGCTGCGGCCAACCAACTCGCTGAGCCGTTGTTGCAGCGGCGACGTGCCGGATCGCTCGACGGCAAGGGCGCGTTCGGAGCGCTGCAGTTCACGCAGTGCCAGTCCGAGCTTCATGTCGCCCCGTGCGGCAGGAGTTGGAATCCGGCGCCAGGCCGTCGGCCAGATAGCTGTCGATCCGCCCGGGCCAGCGGTCACACGTCCAGATGGTGTTCTGGCTCCCTAGGGTTCGGCGATCCGGTCCCTCCTCACGTGAGCCGCCTACCCAGTCGCAGCAGGTCAAAACGTCAATCCAGGGACTTCTCAGCGGGCATCATCTCGGCGTGCATGTTCTTGTGCATCATCGTCAGCGCGGCGTCGCCGAGTTTGGGATCAATGTGTGCGACGGCGTCCGGCGCAACGACGACGGAGAAGTGCCGCACGTAGGCATCCAGCGCGGTGTACAGAATGCACTGCTCGGTGACCTGACCCGTCAGGATCAACCGCGGCGCATCGAGCCGGCCGAGCAGGTAGTCCAGCGAGCTGGCGTAGAACGCGCTATGCCGCACTTTCAGCAGTCTGAGGCAGTTTTCGCCCGGCGCAATCGGTGATACCAGGTCCGGCCGCTCTCCGTGTAGTGCCGCGTCGACCACGTCGTCGAAATCGGCGGTGAAGTCGCCGTAGTTGTCGTTGACGTAGATCAGATCGACGTCGTCGCGGTCCCGTGTCCGCGAGATGAGCCTCGCGAGCGGATCGACGATATCGGCCACGTTCGGCGCGAGCACGTCCGCATCCTCGTGGCGATACGGGTTCAGCATGTCGATGACCAGCACAGCGACCTGACTCATGGGGTGTTGCATACCCCGATCCGTTTTCGGGCAACAATTAGGCATGGACTTCTACTCGGCGTACCGCCAGGGTTTTGTGCGGGTGGCGGCGTGCACGCACCACACCACCATCGCCGATCCCATCGCGAACGCCGAGTCGGTGCTGCGAGTCGCCCGTACTTGCCACGACGACAGCGTCGCGCTTGCGGTATTCCCCGAGCTGACGCTGTCCGGCTACTCGATCGAGGACATCCTGTTGCAGGATGCCTTGCTGGACACGGTCGAGGACGCGCTGCTCGACGTCGTGGTGGCGTCCGCCGAACTGATGCCGGTGCTGGTGATCGGCGCACCGCTGCGCTATCAGCACCGGATCTACAACACCGCCGTGGTAATCCACCGCGGCCGCGTGCTCGGCGTTGTCCCGAAGTCGTACCTGCCGACGTATCGGGAGTTCTACGAGCGACGCCAGATGGCGGCGGGCGACACCGTGCACGGCGCGATCCGAATGGGCGAGGCCGACGTGCCGTTCGGTCCCGACCTGTTGTTCACCGCGACCGACCTGCCTGGCTTCGTACTACACGTCGAGATCTGTGAGGACATGTTCGTGCCGATCCCGCCGAGCGCGCAGGCGGCGCTGGCGGGGGCGACGGTGTTGGCCAACCTGTCCGGCAGCCCGATCACCATCGGACGCGCCGAGGACAGGTGCCTGCTGGCGCGTTCCGCATCGTCGCGGTGCCTGGCCGCCTACGTTTACGCCGCGGCGGGGGAGGGCGAATCCACCACCGACCTCGCGTGGGACGGCCAGACGATGGTGTGGGAGAACGGCACATGCCTCACCCAGTCCGAGCGATTCCCCTTGGGGGATCGACGTTCGGTCGCCGACGTGGACCTCGAGCTGCTGCGTTCGGAGCGGTTGCGGATGGGCACGTTCGACGACAACCGCATCCACCATGGGATCACCGCGGAGTCCTTCCGGCGGGTGGAATTCCAGCTTGACCCGCCGGCTGGTGACATCGGGCTGCGCCGTGAGGTCGAGCGGTTCCCGTTCGTGCCATCGGATCCCGAACGGCTGGAACAGGATTGCTATGAGGCCTACAACATCCAGGTCTCCGGTCTGGAACAGCGGCTGCGCGCGCTGAACTACCCGAAGGTGGTGCTCGGGCTGTCCGGCGGGTTGGACTCCACGCACGCGTTGATCGTCGCCGCTCGCGCGATGGACCGGGAGGCGCGGCCCCGCAGCGACATTCTCGCGTTTACGCTGCCGGGTTTCGCGACCGGTGAACGCACGAAGGGCAATGCGATCCGGCTCGCCGAAGCGCTGGGCGTGACGTTTGAGACCATCGACATCACGGCCACCGCCGAGCTGATGCTCAAGGAGATGAACCACCCGTTCTCGCACGGCGAGAAGGTGTACGACGTCACGTTCGAAAACGTGCAGGCGGGGTTGCGCACCGACTACCTCTTCCGCCTCGCCAACCAGCGCGGCGGCATCGTGCTGGGCACCGGCGACCTGTCCGAACTGGCGCTCGGCTGGTCCACATACGGGGTGGGCGACCAGATGTCGCATTACAACGTCAACGGCGGCGTGCCCAAGACATTGATCCAGCACCTGATCCGCTGGGTGATTTCCTCACATCAATTCGATCACGCGGTCAACGAGGTGTTGCAGTCCGTCCTCGAAACGGAGATCACGCCCGAGCTGGTCCCGACGGGTGAGGACGAGGAGATCCAGAGCAGCGAGGCCAAGGTGGGGCCGTATGTGCTGCAGGACTTTTCGCTGTTTCAGGTGCTGCGATACGGATTCCGGCCGTCCAAGGTCGCGTTCCTGGCGTGGCATGCGTGGAGCGATGCGCAGCGCGGCGACTGGCCCACCGGATTCCCCGAACTCAAGCGTTCAGCGTACTCGCTGAAGGAGATTCGGCACTGGCTGCAGGTATTCGCGCAGCGGTTCTACTCGTTCAGCCAGTTCAAGCGGTCGGCGATGCCGAACGGGCCGAAGGTGTCGCACGGCGGATCACTTTCGCCGCGTGGTGACTGGCGGGCGCCATCGGACATGTCGGCGCGCACCTGGCTGGACGAGATCGAACGCGAAATCCCGGAAGATTAACGCGACTAGCGGGTCTTTGCGTAACCCACCCAGCCGAACGCCGCTGCACCGAGCACCCCGACGGTCGACGACTACCAATGGTCATCGCCGCCACGGTGACACCGATGACCAGACCGATGATCAATGGCAGCCAGAGCCAGCCAGCCTCCTTACTGTTCATCTGCTTGCGTGCCATCAAACCAACGCTGGCGCGCGTAGGTCAGCGCTCGTACGTGCCAGTCAGCACGCCGCGCGCCAACACGTGGCCTGCGAGCGCAGGTATCAGGGCCCCGTGATCGGCGACTCCGTCGGGGACTTTTTGGTCTAGCGCGAGTACCAGGAATCGGTAGTGATGCGGCCCATGACCCGGGATCGGACGCGGGCCGACGTAGGTGTTGCCGAAGGCCTTGACCAGGCGGATGCCGGTGGTGCCGGGCTTCAGTTCACCTTCACCGAGTCCGCCGAGATCCGGTTCGATCACTGCGATGGTGTGCATCAGCGGCGTCGGCATCGGCACGTCGACGTCGTCCATGATCAGCACCAACTGCTTGGCGGCTGCGGGAACACCGGACCATTGCAGCGCTGGAGACACGTTGTCGCCGACGCCTTCTCCCGCGTGCTGCTGCGGGATCGGGCCGCCATCGGTGAAGGCGGCACTCGTCACGTCAATCGCCGCGGCACCGGCGTATTCCGCGCCGGCCAACGGACTGCGGGCTTCGCCCGCCCGGAACCGGCGGAGCAGCTTTCCCAGCAATGGCCATGCCCGGCGGCCTAACGGGGCCATCACGCGCCGCTTCCCGCGCTGCGCATCGCAACCGCGCTCGATCGCAGCACATCGCCCAACTCGGCCGGTATGTAGCCCTGCGCGGCCAGCCGGGGGAGAACGCCGCCGCTGGCAATGATGTCGAGAATCAGCTGCGGCAGCGTCGTGACCGTCCCGGTGGCGCCCGTAGTCTCGTTGCGCCAACTGCCGTCGCTGAGGTCGAACGTCCCTACATCGCCGTCGCTGAAAACGGTCGTCGCGTCCGGCACCGTCATCGCGGGCAGCCCGGCGTTGACCGCGTTGCGGAAGAACAGCGAGTTGAACTCCTCTGCCACCAGCCCGGCCACGCCGAGCTCCGCGAACAGCGCGGCGACCGGGCGCGACGAGCCGACGCCGAAGTTCTTGCCCGCCATTACGATATCGCCTGCGGACACTTCGTCGGTCCACCCCGGCCGGACTTCGTAGAAGATATGCTTGGCGGCTTCGGGAGGATCCATCTTCATCGCGAACCCGGGATACATCGCGTCGGTGTTCAGGTCGTCGCCGAACACCCAGACCTTACCGGTGAACTTCATGCCGTCACGCTCCTCGGGTCGGTGATGTATCCGGCGATCGCCGACGCCGCGACGGTCGCCGGTGATGCCATGAAGATCTCGGCCTCGGCGCTTCCCATGCGCCCGGTGAAATTGCGGGTGCTCGACGTGACGCACACCTCGCCGGGACCCACAACGCCCATGTGATAGCCAAAGCAGGCACCGCACGTCGAGTTGGTGACGACACCGCCCGCGTCGGCGATGTCCTGCAAATAGCCGCGGCGCATTGCCTCGCGGTACACCGCCTGCGAGGCGGGCGTGACGAGCAGCCGCACACCCGGTGCGATGGTGTTGCCGCGCAACACGTTCGCAGCGATCTCCAGATCCTCGAGCTGGCCGTTGGCGCATGAGCCGATGAACGCCTGGTCGATCCTCTGCCGGTTGAGTTCCGACACCGGCAGCCCGTTGCGGCTGACGGTGCCGGGCCGTGCGACGTACGGCTGTAATGCACTGAGATCGATCCAGCGCACATCGCGATAGGTGGCATCGGAATCCGGTTCGGCGGCAACGTAGTCGGCGATGCGGAGCCCGTCGAAGAACTCGGTGAGCACCGCGTCCGCCTCGAATGTGCTGAAGTCGGCGGAGACCTCTGCTCCCTGGGTGGCGATCGTGCGACGGTCGTGCATCGGTATGCCTGCCAGACCCGGGCCGCCGAACTCGAGGTTGAGGTTGGCGGCGTCGCCGTATTCGTTGGCGATGTGCAGGAAGATGTCCTTGCCGGAGACGACGGAGGGTTTCACGCCCTCGAGTTGATAGCGGATCGTCGGGGCGATCTGGTACCAGGTCGTGCCGGTACACATGATCGAGTAGACCTCGGCAGGACCGAGCCCGCGGGCTGCGGTGTTGTAGGCGCCGGCCGCGCAGGTGTGGGAGTCGGTGCAGGCCAACACCTCTCCGGGCCGGGCGAGCCCGTTCTCGGCGATGATCTGATGGCAGATGCCGTGACGGCCGACGTCGAAGAAGTGTTTGATGCCGAAGTCTGAAGCGAACTTGCGGGCGTGCGGGCCGCCGGCCGCGTCCTTGATCGTCGGTGCGGGGACGGCGTGGTCCATCACGATGGCCAGCTTGTCGGGATCGTGGATGCGGATCGGCGGAATCCACATGGTGGCGAACTGCAAGTCAATGAGAACGGTCATGTCGACCTCGACGACGACCACGTCACCAACCGACACCGTGTCCAGTCCCGCCTTGCGGGACAAGATCTTTTCGATGATCGTCATACCCATGAGACGACCTCCTTGCCGGCGAGGTGCTCGTCGAGTTCCCGCCATTCGGCCATGCCGACGAGGTTGAAGAAATCGGCCGGAGTCGTGGGCGCAAAGTCGGCAGGATTGCCGCCGTTGAGTTCGCACAGCCCTTCCAACATGGCGAATGTGGCGCGCGCCAGCGGATTCGACGGGTGAATCGCTATCGCATATCCCAGTTCCTGAAGCCGCGCCGTCGACTGCAGCGGGGTCATGCCGCCCAGCACGAGGTTGATCAGCAGTGGGGCGTCGACTTCGCGAGCGATCCGCTCGATCTCGTCGATGCCCTGCGGCGCCTCGATGAAGATGATGTCCGCGCCCGCCCGCGCGTACCGGTTGGCCCGCTCGATGGCGGCGTCGAGCCCGAGCGGCGCGCGGGCATCGGTACGCGCCACGACGAGCATGTCGTCGTCGGACCGGGTGTCCAAGGCCGCGGACAGCGTCTGCACGAACGTCGCCGCGTCGACGACGTGCTTGTCGGGCAGATGGCCACACCGCTTCGGAAACACCTGATCCTCCAACTGGATCGCGGCGACACCGGCGTCGTCGTACTGCCGCACGGTGCGAACAACGTTGAGCCCGGCGCCGTAGCCGGTGTCGGCATCGGCGATCAACGGCACGTCGCCGAGTGCGGCGACGATCATTCGCGCACGCTCGGTCATCTCGGTCTGGGTGACGAGGCCGATGTCGGGCAGCCCGAAGCCAGACGCCGCCACGCCGGCTCCGGTCAGGTACGCCGCGGCGTGTCCGGTGCGGCGGGCGAGCTGAGCGGATATCCCATCGAAAACGCCTGGGGCGATGATGAGTTCGTGCCGGTTGAGTAGGTCACGAAGCGCCTGCCGCGGCGGTGTGGTTGACATACACAATCTCCTTTCAGTCCAGCGCGCCGGCGACCGGCGCGGCGAGCAGGGCCACGAGTTCGGTCACGTCGGCGAGGTCGTCGATGCGGGTCACGGCCCGTTCGATGGCGGTGGCACGATCGCGGCTGGTGACCCGGTCGGCCAGCGCGTGGAACTTGACGACGAGCTCGTCGTTGGTGACCGGGTCGGCGGGTGCGCCGTGCGGTTGGTCGATGCGGACGCGATGCACCTCGCCGTCATCGGTGGTGACGGCCAGGTCAGTGGCGAAGCGCTCGGTGATGTCGGCGTGGTCACGGGCCTCGTCGAGGTGGACGTCGGTGCGCTCGACCAGCCGCCAGATGTCATCGGCGTCCAGTCGCGCGGGCGTGAACTGTTCCGGCAGCACGTTGCCGTCGAGCAGTGCGGCGGCCGTTGTGTATCCAAGGTGCATCTGTGCCCCGATCGGGGTCAACGGGCGCTCCGCGATCCACCACCCGTGTTTGTAGATCGTGGTGCCGACGGTGATGTCGATGTGCGAGATGCGTTGCGGGTCCAGCGATGGGCGCAGGCGGCGGGCGGCGTCGATCGCGCCATGTAGGCCGCCCATCGCGGCGTACGACTTCACCATGATCATCGATGTTTCCCATCGCCTGCCGAGACCGCTGGTGAGTGCCTCGGCGTCGGGGTGATGGCCTTCGCCGAAAACACTGAGAAATCCGCCGTATTCGCGTTCGAAGACGCGCTTGATCCCGGTGTAGCCGTGTGCTGCGAGGCCCGCGGCATAGAAGCCGTTTCGGGCGGCAAGGCCGTGATGCATGCGCTTGCTCATCGCCTCGTACTGGGCGGCCATCAGGCCGGACGACTGAGTGCCCGCGAGGCCGAGGGCGTCCTCCAACTCAGCAGGGGACAGGCCACGCATCTTGCCGGCGGCCATCGCAGCCGAATGCGTGCCGAAGACCGATCCGGAATGCCAACCGCGGTCGAGCATTTCGGCGCCGTGCAGGGTGTAGCCGACGCGCGGTCCGACCTCGAACCCGACGATCGCGGCGAGCAGCAGCTCGGCGCCACGGACATCCGGCAGCGACGACGCGGTCGACAGCAGCGCGGGGATCAGCAGCGAGCAACTGTGTAGCGGCGCGATCGGATGGAAGTCGTCGAGCTCGAAACCCTGGATGAATGTGCCGTTCAGCACCGCCGCGGCCGGTGCGCTGGCGGTGCGTCCCGTGCCGATGACGACGGTGTCGCCGCGGCCGTCGATGTCCAGCACTGCTTTTGTGGCCGTCCGCGACCACGGCAGCTGCGCGCCGATGAGTGCGCAGCCGATCCCGTCGAGCAACAGGTGCTTGGCGCGCTCCACCACCTCCGCGGGCACATCGGACAACGACAGCTCGGCGACCCAGGTGGCCAGCTTTCCGGTCGGCCCCAGCGGCGCAGTGGCGGCTTGTTGCGCGGCAGCGGTCAAAGCGACCTCCGATCCCTCAGATG
>DASQCE010000129.1:0-2039 GCA_035634855.1 Mycobacterium sp. | reverse complement strand
CGCTCACTGGTGCACCATCGGTGTGTCGGTGATCTTTTCGAAGGGATTGCTGGTGCACCATCCGGTGTGTCGGTGATCTTGGATGGATCGCCGATGCACCCGAGGTGGCTGCTGGGTCATCGCCCTGCTCGCTTGACGCTGTTGACGTCCAGCATGAGTTTTGCGAGGCCCGGCAGTTCCCAGGGCGTGCCGACCGTCAACAGGGCTGTGCGCCAGTGAGCGCCGATCAGTGAGCGACGCGGCTGTCACGTTCTGGCACCGAAAGTCGGGTGCCTCCCCACTGGGTTCAGCAGCGAGGAGGCTGTCGTGAAGTGTGCCCCAAGTTTCCTGCCCGACCAACCGGCCAACGGACTGACCGCTGGGATCGACTGGGCTCGCGATGACCACGCCCTGGCCATCGTGGATGCTCGAGGTAAGCAGATCTACCGAGACACCGTCGAACACAGCGACGCTGGATTGCGCGCCCTGCTGAAGCTGCTCGCCAACCATGGTGTCGGCGAGGTCGCGATCGAACGCCCGGATGGCCCGGTCATCGACGCCCTGCTCGATGGTGGCCTGACCGTCGTGGTCATCAGCCCCAACCAGGTCAAGAACCTGCGCGGACGCTACGGTTCGGCCGGCAACAAAGACGATCGTTTCGATGCCTTCGTGCTCGCCGATACCTTGCGCACCGATCGTGCCCGCCTGCGTCCGTTGACTCCCGATAGTCCGGCTACCGTCGCACTGCGCCGCGCTTGCCGCGCCCGCAAGGACCTTGTCGCTCATCGGGTCGCACTGGCTAACCAGCTGCGCGAGCATCTGCGCCGTGTCTTTCCAGGTGCTGTCGGTTTGTTCGCCGACATCGACAGCCCGATCAGCTTGAGCTTCCTGAGCCGCTTCGACTGCCAAGACCGTGCCGACTGGCTCTCGCCCAAACGCCTGGCCGCCTGGCTGGCCAGCGTCGGCTACTGCGGCAGAACCGATCCCGCCGTCCTGCACGCCCGCTTGACCGACGCGCCACGAGGAGCCACCGGAGACCACGGCACTGCCGAAAGCCGCGTCACCCAAGCATATTTGGCTGTCCTTGCCAGCCTGACCGACCAGATCAAAGCCCTGTCGATTCAGATCGACGAACAACTGGCCCTGCACACCGACGCCCACATCTTCACCAGCCTGCCTCGCGCCGGGCGCATCCGCGCCGCCCGACTGCTTGCCGAGATCGGTGACTGCCGCGCCCGCTTCCCCACACCGGAATCGCTGGCCTGTCTGGCCGGTGTGGCACCCTCTACCCGACAATCCGGCAAGATCCGTAGCGTTGGATTCCGCTGGTCTTGCGACAAACAACTGCGCGACGCCGTTACCGACTTCGCCGGTGACTCCCGACGGGCCAACCCCTGGGCCGCCGACCTCTACGATCGCGCCATCGCCCGCGGCCACGACCACCCCCACGCCGTACGCATCCTGGCCCGTGCGTGGATCTACGTCATCTGGCACTGCTGGCAAGACAACACCGCCTACAACCCCGACCAACACGGAGCACTGCAACGCCTCATCCAAAGCCGAAACCACGCAGCGGCTTGACACAGGGCTACTCATGCGTTCACCGGGTCGAGGCGAAACACGGGGCACTTGCCGGCGAGCGCCTCGAACTCGTCGGGGTTGGGGCCGGTGACCAGCCCGGCGTTCTTGACAAAGCCGACTCCGCTCGGCACCTTGACGGGAAACTTACGAAGCAGTGGCCGGGCGTCTTCGACGGACATCTCGAAGAGGCGGACGCGCTCTGTGTGACGGCCCCGATGCAGCGTGCCCTCGCCTGCAGCGCGGGCGTTGGCGGTCCAATCCGAGCGGGGGAGGCCACCAACGACGTAGACCTTGTCGTCCACGGTCATGGGAGTGACAGGGGTGGACCGTGGTTTGCCCGATTTGCGGCCAGGCACCGTCAACACGACCGGGCCGAAGTTCACGCCCAGCTTCTGCAGCCCGATCATCACCTTATTCACGTACTTCAGCCACCACGGCGGCCGGAGGCGCTCGCTGTTGGACATGACAGCGACGCTACG
>DASQCE010000128.1:0-4656 GCA_035634855.1 Mycobacterium sp. | reverse complement strand
ATTCCGCAGTCCATGCAGCGGCGGGCCTGCTGTGACACCTCTCCGGCCCGCTGGTGCGGATCCTGCAGTTCGTAGACCTCGCGCCAGTCGCCGACACGCTCGTCGACCGGCCGCTTAGCCGCCTCGACCTTGGGCACTTCGAGGAACCCGTGCGGATCAGCCACGGCTGGCCTCCATGATCGCGGTGTCGACGTCACGACCCTCCGCCTTGGCCATCCGGGTGGCCTGTAGGACGCGCTGGTAGTCGGTGGGCATGACCTTGGTGAATTGCGCACTGCGCCTTGGCCAGTCGGAGAGCACCGATGTGGCAACGGTGCTGCCGGTGTAGGCGGCGTGCTTAGCGATCACGTCGCGCAGCCAGGTCAGGTCCTCGGGCTCGAGGCGCTGCAGCTCGACCATCTCGGGGTTGACCCTCGCGGCGTCGAGACCGAGCACGAACGCGATGCCGCCGGACATACCCGCCGCCATGTTGCGGCCGGTCTTGCCCAGCACGACGACCCGGCCGCCGGTCATGTATTCGCAGGCGTGGTCGCCGACGCCCTCGACGACGGTCAGCGCGCCGGAGTTGCGGGCGGCGAACCGCTCACCCACCCGGCCGCGCAGGTAGACCTCGCCGGAGGTGGCGCCGAACAGCAGGGTGTTGCCTGCGATCACGTTGTCTTCGGGCAGGAACAGCACGTCGTCGGGCGGCCGGACGATGACGCGGCCACCCGAAAGACCCTTGCCGACATAGTCGTTGGCGTCGCCGATCAGCTCAAGGGTGATACCGGGCGGCAGGAACGCGCCGATCGACTGGCCGGCCGAGCCGGTCAGCGTGACGTGGATGGTGTCGTCGGGCAGGCCCTGCGCGCCGTAGCGGCGGGTCACCTCGGAGCCGAGCAGGGTGCCGACGGTGCGGTTGACGTTGCGCACGGGCAGCTCGAGCCGCACCGGATGCGCGTCCTCGAGTGCCCCCTCGGCGAGTTGAATCAGCGTGCGGTCCAGCGCCTGATCCAGGCCGTGGTCCTGGCCTCTGACGCGTCGTCGCTGGGTGCGGTTCGTGGGCACGGCGAACACCGCGGTCAGGTCGAGGCCCTTGCTCTTCCAATGGGCGACGCCCTTGTCGGTGTCGAGCGCCTCGGCGTGGCCGACGGCCTCGTCGATGCTGCGAAACCCGAGCTCGGCCAGATAGCGCCGGATGTCTTCAGCGATGAACCGGAAGAAGGTCTCGACGAACTCCGGCTTGCCGTTGAATCTGGCGCGCAGTTCCGGGTTTTGGGTGGCGACGCCGACGGGGCAGGTGTCGAGGTGGCAGACCCGCATCATGATGCAGCCGGACACCACCAGCGGGGCAGTGGCGAAGCCGTACTCCTCCGCCCCGAGCAGCGCGGCGACGATCACGTCGCGCGCGGTGCGCATGCCGCCGTCGCATTGCACAGTGATGCGGTCCCGCAGGCCGTTGAGCATTAACGTCTGCTGGGTGTCGGCGAGACCGATCTCCCACGGCACGCCAGCGTGTTTGAGGCTAGTCAGGGGCGCGGCGCCCGTGCCGCCGTCGTGACCCGAAATGAGGACGACGTCGGCGTGCGCCTTGGAAACGCCTGCCGCGACGGTGCCGACACCGACGGAGCTGACGAGCTTGACGTGGATGCGGGCGTCGGAGTTGGCGTTCTTCAGGTCGTGAATGAGCTGGGCCAGATCCTCGATCGAATAGATGTCATGGTGCGGCGGCGGGCTGATGAGGCCGACGCCTGGTGTCGAGTGCCGGGTCTTGGCGATGTTCGGATACACCTTGAAGCCCGGAAGCTGGCCGCCCTCACCGGGTTTGGCGCCCTGAGCCATCTTGATCTGGATGTCGGTGGCGTTGACCAGGTAGTCGCTGGTGACTCCGAAGCGGCCGGAGGCGACCTGCTTGACCGCGCTGCGCCGTTTCGGATCGTAGAGACGGTCGACATCCTCACCGCCCTCGCCGGAGTTGGACCTTGCGCCGAGGTTGTTCATGGCGATGGCCATTGTTTCGTGCGCCTCGGCCGATATGGAGCCGTAGCTCATCGCGCCGGTGTTGAATCGGGTGACGATCGACTCGACGGGTTCGACTTCCTCAAGCGGCACCGGTGCCCGTGTTCCCTTTTTGAACTCGAACAGTCCCCTCAGGGTGCCGCCCTCTTTGGACAGGCGGTTCACCTCATCGGAGTACTGCGCGAAGACCTCGTGCCGACCGGTGCGGGTCGAATGCTGCAGCAGGAAGACCACTTCCGGGGTGAACAGGTGCAGCTCGCCTTCCCGGCGGAACGCGTACTCACCGCCCACCTCGAGGCGGCGATGCACACGTTCGGTCGGGTTCTCCGGGTAGGCGCGTCGATGGCGCTGCTTGACTTCCTCGGCGATTACGTCCAGTCCGGCGCCGCCGAGTTGGGTTGGCGTGCCGGTAAAGTACTCGTCGATGACGCCCTTGTTGATGCCGACGGCCTCGAACGCCTGCGCGGCGGTATAGGAGGCGATGGTGGAGATGCCCATCTTGCTCATCACCTTCATCACGCCCTTGCCGAGCGCCTTGAGGTAATTGCGCACGGCCGCGGCGGGTTCGATGCCGGTGAGTTCGCCTTCACGGATGAGGTCCTCGATCGACTCGAAGGCCAGATACGGGTTGACCGCCGCGGCGCCGAAGCCGATGAGCATCGCGATGTGGTGCACCTCGCGGGCGTCGCCGCTTTCGACGACAAGTGCGACGGTGGTGCGCTTCTTGGTGCGTACCAGGTGGTGATGCACCGCCGAGACCGCCAGCAGCGACGGGATCGGCGCCCTGGTGTGGTCGGAGTCGCGGTCCGAGATGACCAAGGTGCGTGCGCCTTTGGCGATCGCATCGCAGGCCCGCTGCCGCAGATCCTCGAGGGCTTCGGCGAGGCCTTCTCCGCCCCGTTCGACTTCATAGAGGGCCTTCAGCACAGCCGTCCTGAGGCCGGGGTGCTCGCGGTCGTCGTTGATGTGGACGATCTTGTTGAGCTCGTCGTTGTCGAGAACTGGCCAACGCAGCACGATCTGGCGGCACGACGCGGCGGTCGGCTCGAGGAGGTTCTGCTCGGGACCCATGACGCGGGCCATCGAGGTGACGACCTCTTCGCGGATGGCGTCCAGCGGTGGGTTGGTCACCTGGGCGAAGAGTTCGACGAAGTAGTCGTAGAGCAGTCGGGACCGTTGGGACAGCACGGCGGTCGGGGTGTCGGTGCCCATCGAGCCCAGTGGCTCTGCACCCGATGCGGCCATCGGCGTGAGCAGGATGCGGAGATCTTCTTCGGTGTAGCCGAAGGAGACCTGGCGGCGCACGACGGACTCGTGGTTGGGTTGGACACGGACGCGCTCGGGCAGCGTCTTGAGGTCGAGCAAGCCGGTGTGTAGCCATTCGCCGTAGGCCTCTTGCTTACTCAGACCTTCTTTTATCTCGTCGTCGGAGACGATGCGGCCCTGTGCGGTGTCGATCAGGAATATCTTGCCGGGCTGAAGCCGCCCTTTGGCGACGATCTCGGCGGAGGGCACGTCGAGCACACCGCTCTCGCTGGCGAGGATGACGCGGTCGTCGATGGTCCGCCACCAGCGGCCCGGCCGTAACCCGTTGCGGTCCAACACCGCTCCGACGAGCGTGCCGTCGGTGAACGTGACGCAGGCCGGGCCGTCCCACGGCTCCATCAGGGAGCCGTGGAACTGCCAGAAGGCGCGTTCAGCGGTGTCCATGGTGGCGTTGTTCTCCCATGCCTCGGGAATCATCATCAGCACGGCGTGGGGCAAGCTGCGACCGCCGAGGTGCAGCAGTTCGAGTACTTCGTCGAAGGACGCCGAGTCGGATGCCTCAGGTGTGCAGATCGGCGAGAGCCGGGACAGGTCGCCGGGGATCGTCGAGCTGGCCAGCATGGCCTCGCGGGCGTGCATGCGGTTGCGGTTGCCGCGCACGGTGTTGATCTCACCGTTGTGGGCGACGAAGCGGAACGGATGGGCCAGCGGCCAGGAGGGGAACGTGTTGGTGGAGAACCGGCTGTGCACGATCGCGATCGCGCTCATACAGCGTTCGTCCCGCAGGTCCGGAAAGTATTGGGGCAGCTGCATTGTCGTGAGCATGCCCTTGTAGACCATGGTGCGGCCGGACAGCGACGGAAAGTACACGCCGTTGCGCTCGGCGCGCTTGCGCAGTGGGTAAACCCGACGGTCGAGGTCGATGCCGCCGATGCCCTGCGGTGCGGCGACGAACAGTTGCGACATGAAGGGCATGCAGCCCAGTGCGGTCTGGCCTACTTCGGCGCCGTCGGGATCGACGGGCACCGCGCGCCACCCGAGGACATGCAGCCCTTCTTCGTTGGCGATGGCCTCAACGTGTTCGCGAGCTTCCGCTCGGGCATCCGGGTCCTGCGGGAGGAAGCAGATACCGGCGGCGAATGTGTTGGTGCCGTCGGGTGCGCTCGGGGGAAGTTTAAAGTCGACGACCTCTCTGAGGAGTTCGACTGGCAGCTGGATGAGGATGCCGGCACCGTCGCCGCTGTTGGGCTCGGCACCAGCGGCGCCACGGTGTTCGAGGTGTTCCAGAGCGACGAGCCCGTCGGCGACGATGGCGTGCGAGCGGCGGCCCTGGATGTCGGTGACCATGGCAACGCCGCAGGAGTCGGACTCGTTCTCCGGGTCGTACAAGCC
>DASQCE010000127.1:0-8286 GCA_035634855.1 Mycobacterium sp. | reverse complement strand
CGGCCGCGAACAGTGGATCGAAGGCACCCGACTCGAACCGGGGACACGTGTGCTGCTCGTCGACGACGTGATCAGCACCGGCGGCTCCACCGAAAAGGCGTACGAGCGCGTAACGGCGGTGGGCGCCGTCGTCACCGGCGTGATCCCGATGGTGGACCGCGGCGACGTCGCCACCAAACGCTTCGCCGCGCGCAACGTGCCGTTTGCCGCGCTGGTCACCTACAAGGACCTCGGGATCGAGCCTGTCAAGGACGTTTGACGCCACCGCATCAATATTGACCGCCTGCGCGTCAAGACGGCGTCAAGACCCGTGCCATCCGGCGATGACCGGCGCACGGTGGCCTTATGACATTGCTGGACTATCTGCCGTCCTTGCACCGGGCCGCCGCGACTCGGATCGACCCGGCGATTTGGCCGTTCACCGCAGCCGTCGACGACCTGGGCCGCCTGTGCGTCGGAGATGTGGCGTTGACGGACATCGCCGACGAGTTTCGCACACCCGCATACGTTCTCGACGAAACCGACTTTCGGCACCGGCTCAATCGCTACCGCACCACACTGCGCACCACCGAAATCGTCTACGCCGCCAAGGCGCTACTGACCACCGCGGTCGCGCGGTGGGTAGCCGAGGAGGGCGCGGGCATCGACGTCAGCTCCGGCGGTGAGCTGGCGACCGCGCTAGCGGGCGGCGTCGATCCGGCGCGGATCATCATGCACGGCAACGCCAAATCGCTCGACGAGCTCAACGACGCCACCACGGTGGGCGTTGGCCGTGTGGTCGTCGACTCGCTCATGGAGATCGCCTATCTGGCCTGCGAGGTGCGACGACCGCAACGGGTACTGATCAGGGTGACACCCGACATCGACATCCACGGCCACGCCGCGGTGACGACCGGCGTCAACGACCAGAAGTTCGGCTTCACCCTCACCGGCGGTCACGCCGCCGACGCAGTGGAACGGATTCTGCACCAGCCACTTCTCGATCTGGTCGGGTTGCACTGTCACATCGGATCGCAAATCACGGATCCGGCGCTGTACGGCGAGGCCATCCGCAGGATGATCGCTGCCATGGCCGACATCCGAGCCCGACACGGCGTGATCCTGCACGAACTCAACATCGGCGGCGGACACGGCATCCCTTACGTCACAGGCGATCCCGAACTCGATCTGGCCGAGCTCGCCGACGTCATCGACGATGCCCTGGACTGGGCATGCGCCTCGGAGCGATTCCCCCGACCGCGGATCGTGGTCGAGCCCGGGCGGGCGGTGAGCGCGCGCGCCGGGGTGACGCTGTATCGGGTGGCTTCGGTTAAGTCTCAATCGGGTGGCCGGACGTTCGTCGCGGTGGACGGCGGCATGTCCGACAACCCACGCGTCGCGCTTTACGGTGCGAAATACACTGTAGCGCTGGCCAACCGCCATTCGCTTGGCCCGACGAACAAAGTCACGGTCGCGGGACGGCACTGCGAATCCGGTGACGAGCTCGCCCGCGACGTTGAACTGCCCGCTGATGTCCATCCGGGCGACCTGCTGGCAGTGGCGTGCACTGGGGCCTATCAGCACAGCATGGCGTCCAACTACAACATGGTGGGTCGTCCCCCAATCGTCGCGGTCCGGCGGGGCGAAGTCACCGAGCTCGTACGCCGCGAGACAGTTGCCGATCTGCTGGCACGCGACCGCGGATGGTCAGGCAGCGTCACCCTTCACGACTAGCACGCCGGTCGGTTCGATCCCGACGGTCACCGATGCGCCCGGTGAGAACACCCGCGCCCCCGAACTGGCCATCTGGGCGCTGATCACCGAGCCATCCTGCAGGGTGGCGTACACCCGCGAGATCGCACCGAGGAACGCCACCGAGCTGACCGTCGACGTGCCAGCCGGGTCGGGTGAGACGGTGACCGACTCGGGCCGCACCATCGCCAGGCCAGAGCCCGCGGCGATGGAACCCTCCAGCGTCGGCACCGAGGTGCCGAGCAGTTGCGCCTGTCCGCCCGAAACCTCCGCAGGAACCTTGTTGTTCAGGCCGACGAACTCCGCGACGAACGGCGTCGCGGGGTTGGCGTAGAGGTCGGCGGGCGCGGCCAGCTGCTCGAGCTTGCCCTGGCTCATCACGCCGACCCGGTCGGCGACCGCAAGCGCCTCCTCCTGGTCATGGGTGACGAACAGCGTCGTCGTGCCGACTTCGAGCTGGACGCGCCGGATCTCGTCGCGCAGCTGGGTGCGCACCTTGGCATCGAGTGCCGAGAGTGGCTCGTCGAGAAGCAATACCCGCGGCTGGATCGCCAGCGCCCTGGCGAGCGCGACCCGCTGCTGCTGGCCACCCGAGAGCTCGCTGGCGTACTTGTGCTTGTGTGCCGACAGGCCCACCAGGTCCAGCATGTCCGCGGCGCGAGAAGTGCGTTCGTTCTTGGCTTTTCCGCGCATCTTCAATCCGAACGCCACGTTGTCGAGCACGGTCAGATGCGGAAACAGGCTGTAGGCCTGGAACACCATGCCCATGTCGCGTTTGTTGGCGGGCACATTGCTGACGTCCTGGCCGCCCACCGAAACGCTGCCCGACGTGGCTTCGTCCAGGCCAGCGAGGATCCGCAGCGCGGTCGTCTTTCCGCAGCCGGACGGGCCGAGCAGCGCAACGAACTCGCCGGGCTCGATGTGCAGGGTGAACCCGTCGAGCGCCTTGACGCTGCCGTACTCGCGCGTCAGGTCGTTGAGTTCGACCGCGACTCCGTTTGTCATTCAGGGACTCCCGTAGGTATGGGTGCCGTGGCGTCGAGGGCTTGGGTGCGGCGGCGGCCGCGGGTCACCAGCGACAGGACGAGCAGCAGGACAAAGCCGAACAGCAGCACGGCCAGGGACGCGGCCACCGACGTCGGGCCGTCGGTCTTGCCGATCTGGACGATCTGGACCTGCAGTGTCTGATATCCGGACAGCGATGCGATCGTGTACTCGCCCAGTACCACCGCGATGGAAATGAAGGCGGCAGACAGGATTCCGGACCAGATGTTGGGCACCACGACCCGCAGGATAGTCGTCGCCCAGCCTGCACCGAGAGACCGTGCCGCCTCGGCAAGCGTCTTCAGGTCAATGGACGCGAGCGCGGCGTCGATCGACCGGTACGCGAAGGGCAGCACCAGCACGACGTAGACGAACGTCAGCGTCAGCGCGGATTCACCGAGGAAGTACGTCACCCACAGATAGACGTTGCGCAGCCCCACCACGATCACCAGGGCAGGGATGGTAAGGGGAAGCAGGCACAAGAACTCCACCATGCCCTTGGCCCACGGCGTGCGCAGCCGCACCCAGATCATCGTCGGCACGAGAATCAGGAGCATCCCCACCACCGTGAAAACCGCCAGCAGCAGCGAGATCACGATCGACTGGTACAGCGCTTCGTCGGCGACGAGGTTCTGCCACGCCCGAAGGGTGCGCCCGCCTGAGATCAGGTTGCGGGTGGAGAAATCGGCCATCGCGTACAGCGGGAAGAGGAAGAACAGTCCGAAGGCCACCCACAGTGCCGCGCGAAAGACCTTGCCGCCCAGCGTGGTGCGCTTCATCGCAGCCACCTCGCCGTCCGTTTGACCAATGCGTTATAGGCCACCATCACGACGGCGACGACAACGATCATCTCGAGCGCCAGCGCGTAGGCGAACCCGGCCTGGCCGAGCACCACTTCGCTGGTGAGTGCGGCCCGGATCAGCAGTGGCAGGATCGGGCTGCCCTGGCTGACCAGTGCCGCTGCCGTCGCGTATGCCGCAAAGGCATTGGCGAACAACAGAAGTGCTGAACCCAAGAACGCGGGTGTCAGGAGCGGGACCGCGACTTCCCGCCAGTAGCGGAACGTCGACGCCCCGAGGCTGACCGCCGCCTCGCGCCACTGGTCACGCAGCCCTTCGAGCGCGGGTACGAACACGATCACCATCAACGGGATCTGGAAATACGTGTACACCAGGATCAGCCCGGTCAGGCTGTACAGCCAGCCGGAGCCTGCGAGGTTCCAGCCGAAGACCTGCTGTACCCACAGGGTCAGCACGCCGTTGAGCCCGACGGTGGCCAAAAAGGCGAATGCCAGTGCGACGCCGCCGAACTGGGCGAGCACGCTGCACAGCGAGATCACTGCGCGGCGCACCATCGAACTGGGCGGACTGCTGACGATCAGCCACGCCAGCACGGCACCGAGCACCGCCCCGATGATGGCGGTGCTGCCCGAGAGCAGCACGCTCTTGGCCAGTGCGCTCAGCGCGGTGCCGGAGAACAGCGCCTGGATCCGGTCTAACGAGAACACGCCATCGACGTAGACCGAGCTGACGATGACCGTCACGGTCGGGATGATCAGAAAGATCACCACCACCGCGAGGAACGGGAGCAGCGGCAGCCCCTCACGAAGCCGTCGGACCACGATCAGCCGATCGCCATGGCCCAGTTGTCCGCCAGATACTTGGTCGCCTTGTCGGTCTGGTCGGGGGATGGGACGGTGACGGGGCCATCGATGACCGGGATCTTGCCTACCGCGGCCTTGTCGATCGTGCCTGCCTGCATCATCTGGTCGGCGCGCACCGGCCGCACCCCGCCCGCGGCGAAGAGGTTCTGGCCCTCGTCGCTGTAGAGGAACTCCTGCCACAGCCGCGCTGCCGCGGGATGCGGGGCGTCCTTGTCGATGGCCTGGTAGTAGTAACCGGCGACCACAGCGTTCGGCGGGACGACGAGCTGCCAGGTGGGCAGCTTCGCAGTCTCGGCGGCGTTGAGGTAGTTCCAGTCGATCACCACCGGGGTCTGACCGGACTCGACGGTCGCTGGGGTGGGATCGACGGGCAGGAGGTTGCCCGCCGCCTTGAGCTTGCGAAAGAACTCGACGCCCGGCGCGACGTCGTCGACCGAGCCGCCCTGCGACAGCGCCACCATCAGCACGCCGGAGTAGGCAGCGCCGGCTTGCGTGGGGTCGCCGTTCAGCGCGACCTCGCCCTTGTACTCCGGCTTGAGCAGATCGTTGACGCTCGTGACCGGTGGCACCTTGGCCGAGTCGAATCCGATCGACATGTAGCCGCCGTAGTCATTGACCCAGGCGCCGGTGGGGTCCTTGAACGCCGCGGGGATGTCGTCGAACGTCGCGACCTTGTACGGAGCGAACATCGAGGTGTTGGCGAGTGCCACCGACTGGCCCAGACCGAAGACGTCCGGCGCGGTGCTCTTACCCTTCTGCTCGTTGGCGGCGTTGATCTCGTCCTGGCTGGCGGCGTCGGGCTGCGCCGAGTTGACCTTGATGCCGTACTTGTCGGAGAACGCCTTGATGATGGCGCCGTAGTTAGCCCAATCCGGTGGCAGGGCAATCACATTGAGCTCGCCCTCCTTCTTGGCCGCCGCTACCAGGGCGTCCATCCCGCCGAAATCCGCGGCGGATTTCGCGTCGCTGACTTTGACGCCGGAGGACGTCTCGCCGCCTGAGTTGTCCTTCTGGGGCGGGGCGCACGCGATCAGGCCCGCCAGGACGAGCGCGGAGGCCGCGGAGACTGCCAAAACAGACTTTCTCATTGCCGAACCTTGCGATGGGTAGGAGGCGGCGCGGTGGCGCTGAGGTAACGGCGCCGAGTCGCCGTGGTGAATGAATCCAATGGGGCGACCGAACCCTACCGTGGCGGCGGCGGTATCGGTGCGAGTTCTCATCACTCGGCCCGGATTCCGGCAGGGCGCGCATTTGCCCTGGTACGGGCGCTAGCATCAGTATGTGGTTGAACGCGGAGCCTCGGGGGACTTCGATTACCTCTGGGATGACCCGGCCGATGCGGACGGGTTGACCAGCCATGACCAGGCTTTCAAGGCCGGGCAGGCGGAGGAACTCGAGCACCCGGCGAACGATCCGGGCGACGATCTGTGGGACGAACCGGCCGACAGTTTCTGGGATAACCAGCTCGATCCCGATGACCCGGGCCACTTCGACGCGTTCAACGACAACACCTGGAGTTTCAAGCCGGCGCCCACGCCGTGGTACCGCACCAGACAGGCACTCACCGCGATCATCGCGGCGTCCGCGGCCGTGGCCGCGATCGTGGTGGCGGGCGTGCTGCTGGTATTCCGCGGCTCGGGCAGCACCGTCGACCAGGTGACGTCGTCGGTGACCCCGACCGCACCGACGAGCGCCGCGCCGGTTTCGGTGGCGAGCAGCAAGGAACCGCCACCGCCGCTCGCCCCACCGCCACCGCCGCTCCCCCCACCGCCACCGCCGCTGCCCCCACCGCCACCGCCCTCCGAGACGGCGGCCTCGCCGGTGAACCCGGCGCCGAGGTATGAGCCCCCGCCGGTACAGCCGCGGCAAACGAAGGGCCCGGAGATCAACGTCACCCGGTCACCGATCAGCGTCGCACCGCAGCCGCGCGGTCCGCACACTGGAATGCATTAGCGCTGCCGGTCCCGCCAGGCCAGCATGTCCTTCAGCTCGCCGAAGTCGTAGCCGTCGTCGGTCGGGTGGATCTCGGTGGTGAACATGGTGACGCCCTCGGCGATGAACGCGTCCGCGTTCTCGCGCCCGCTCCAGTGCACCGCCCGTTCAATGGTCTTCTCGTCGCGCCCAACCTCGGCGACCAGGTCCTTGAGGAGATCGTTCTTGCGCTGGAACTCGGGGACGCTGGCGAAGGTGTGCCAGATATCGGCGTGCTTGGCCACAATCGGAAGCGTCCGCTTGACGCCGGTGCCACCGATGAGGATCGGAATCTTGCGCACAGGTGGCGGCACCAGCTCGGCCAGCCGGTTCTCGACGCGCGCGAGGCCGGCCTCGAACAGGTCCATCCGCGATTTGACCGTACCGAAGTCGTATCCATAGACGGTGTAGTCCTTTTCGTACCAGCCGGAGCCCAAGCCCAAAATCAGGCGTCCACCGCTGATGTGGTCGACGGTGCGGGCCATGTCGGCCAACAGGTCGGGATTGCGGTAACCGATCCCGGTGACCAGCAGACCGATGTCGGCATGGCTGGTGATCTCGGCCCACGAAGCCAGCGCGGTCCACCCTTCGAAGTTGTTGACGTCGAGCTGCTCGGGCAGCAACTGCGGCAGGCCGTCCTCCGACGGCACTGTGAACGGCTTGTGGAAGTGGTCGTATCCGAAGATCGCGTCGGCGCCGAGTTCGTCGGCGGTCAGCACCGCTTCGCGCCAGGTTCGGTAGTCGGGTGTACCGCCGGGCCAAAGCTGGACGCCGACGCGGATCGGGTTGGTCATGTAGTTCTCCTGTCGTGATGCCGATGACGATTCTCAGAACGCGGCAAGGCGCGCGGCTATTGCGGTCGGCCATATGCGCCGGTGATAGCAGTCATAAATTTCATCCATCACCGAAGCGGAAGGCGCGGCCCCGGACTGCGCTTTACTGAGGTATGCCAACGACACTCGTGGGGTCAACCGCATTGGTCACCGGGGCGACGTCGGGCATCGGCAGAGCGATCGCGCAGCAGCTGTCCGCCCTCGGCGCCGAGGTCGTGGTGCACGGGCGAAGCCCTGAACGGGGTGCCGAGACGGTGCGGGCGATTGAAAACGAGGGTGGAAAGGCGCGTTTCGTCGCCGCCGACTTGTCGAAGGCTGACGAGGTCCGCCGGCTGGCCGAAGAGGCGGGCTCTGTCGACATTCTGATAAACAACGCGGGCGTCTACCGGTTCGGCGCGACTGCCGATACCGATGACGCGTTCTTCGACGAGCACGTCAACCTGAACCTGCGTGCGCCCTACATCCTGGTGCAGAAACTCGTGCCGGGCATGGCGGAGCGGGGGCACGGTGCCGTCGTCAACATCAGCACGTTGGCGGCCTCGACGCCGGCGCGCCAGGCGGGCATCTACGGGGCCACCAAGGCGGGCGTTGAGCTGCTCACCCGGGTGTGGGCCGACGAGTTCGGTCCCTCCGGCGTGCGGGTGAACACGGTGGCGGCAGGGCCGACCGAGACGCCGGGCACCGCCATCACGCCAGGGCTCACCGACGGGCTGGCCACCACCACGACGCTGGGCCGCGTCGCCGACCCCGACGAAATCGCCCGCGCGGTAACATTTTTGGCGTCCCCGGACGCCAGCTACATCAACGGTGCCATCCTGCACGCCACCGGCGGTCAGCGCGCCATCGCGCCGTAGTGCTAGTCATCGTCGGGGCCGTCGAACGTGGTGACGAAATGTCCGACATCGCGTCTGCGCGAGCTGGCCGGCCACACCGCCCACGTCCTGCGCACCACCGGGTTGCCCACCAATGGCGCCCAGGCGACGGCCTGGGGCAGCTGGTCCAGCCGGCGCGGCGGAGCCAGCGCGAACGCGTGGCCGGAGCTTA
>DASQCE010000126.1:0-3674 GCA_035634855.1 Mycobacterium sp. | reverse complement strand
GTTGAGGACGTCCTCAACTTCTGGTACTAAGTTGAGTATGACCTCAACTTCCGCTCCCGTGATCCTCGTAGTCGGCGTTGGCCCAGGGCTCGGCATGTCCGTCGCACAGCGATTCGGCAAGGAGGGCGACGCGGTCGCGTTGATTTCCCGCAGCGCCGACCGGCATGCCGACTATCTCCAAGCGCTGGATGCCGCCGATGTTGACGCGGCCGCATTCACTGCCGATGCCGCTGACCCAGTGCAACTGCATGCCGCGGTCGACGCCGTGCGTAAGCACTTCGGCCGCATCGACGTCGGCTATTACGGGCCGGCCGCAACGATGTCGCTGGCGGGCGACATCACAACGCTCGCCGCCGCCGATGCCGAGGCCGCGCTACGGGAAGTCGTGCCCGCGGTCGACTTCGCCTCACTGTTGCTTCCCGAGTTCACCGAGCGAGGCGACGGCGGACTGTTGTTCGCCGGCGGTCTCAGCAGCGTCGTGCCGATGCCACCGCTTGGCGGATTGGCCCTCACCTCCGCGGCGCTGCGTAATTACGCGATTACCCTGCACGCGGCTCTGCAACCGAAGGGGATCTACGCCGGCACCATCACGATCGGCGGCCTGATCGACCGCGGTGACATCTATCAGGCGATGCAGGCAAACCCGGATCTGTTTGGCAGCGTCGATGTGGCCACGCTGAATCCCGACGAACTCGCCGAAACACTCTGGCGCCTCTACACCGAACGAACACAGGCCGAAGCGGTCGTCAACGCGTTGGCGGCCTGACCGCTCGCGGTGTCGTCGATCGCACCGGTAGCCCGAATCGCGCCGCCAGGCCGTCGCTGAACATCACGTGATCCGGCGGCCGCGTGCCGAGCTCACCCAGCCCGACGGAGGCGAGGAGGCCGTCATCGGAGAAGTCGATCAACTCGGCGCGACGCAACACCCAGACGAGGTGTTCGTTGGGCAGATACCAGGTGCGGCCGGCCCGAACGAGGTGCACACCCCACCGCGCGGTCAGGTAGTGCTCGAGCGGTCCGCATGTCAGCGGCTCGCCCACCCCTACCTCGACGAACCTCGACGCACTGACTCCCCGCCAGCGCAGCTTTGAGGCGTAGGCGCGACGGTCCCCCTGCGCCCGGTAACTCATTCGGGCCCACCGATAGGGCACGCCGAAGATCCACCTGCCCGCCGCCACCATGTCGAGCCGGTTCGTGTCGAGGGACAGGAAGACCACCCCGCGGCGGCCCGTTCGGTCCACCGAATACAGCCGGACGTTGGTTTCCAGAAAGGTGCCGAAGAACGCGGGCCCACGGGCGAAGCCGGTGTCGGCCATCTGAAATGGGACGACGCCGACATAGCTGCGGCCCTCGAAGGTGTCGGGCTCGGTGCCCGGCGGATAGAGGTGGGCGACGCTGCCGGGCTCGACGGCCCAATGCAGGAAGGACAAGTTCAGCCAGTTCTGCCGCAAGATTCGCGGCCAGGGCAGAATCGGCGCCTCGGCGGTCACCAATTCGGCCATGATGAGGAGCTAGTCGCCGTCCGGTTTCTTCGCGTCCGAATCCTCTTCAGGCAGAAGCGCTTCCAACGCCGATCCGGTGATCCGCCGGAACGCCCGGCGCGGGCGGTTCGCATCCAGGATGGCGACCTCCAGCGTCGATGGGCCAAGCGTGCGCGGTTCCGAGCCGCCGTTGCCGGCGCCCGCCTTCAGCGCCTCGATCGCGATCCTGGCCGCCTCCGACAGGCCGGCGTTCTCGGTGAAGGACGCGTTCAGCGCCGTGATGATCGGCTCAGTGGTCCCGCCCATCACCACGAAGTGTGGTTCGTCGGCGATCGACCCGTCGTACGTGATCCGGTACAGCTCAGGCGCTTTGGTCTCCCCATAGTGGGCGACCTCGGCCACGCACAACTCGACCTCGTAGGGCTTCGCCTGCTCGGTGAAGATCGTGCCGAGCGTCTGCGCGTACACATTGGCCAGTTGTCGACCCGTCACATCGCGGCGGTCATAGGCGTAGCCGCGGGTGTCGGCGAACTGGATACCGCCGCGGCGCAGGTTGTCGAACTCGTTGAACCGGCCGACAGCCGCGAACCCGACGCGGTCGTAGAGCTCGCTAACCTTCTGCAGCGACCGCGACGGGTTCTCAGCGACGAACAGCACGCCGCCGGAGTACGCCAGCGCGATCACACTGCGGCCGCGGGCAATGCCCTTGCGCGCGAGCTCCGAACGCTCGCGCATCGCCTGCTCAGGCGAGATGAAATATGGAAAGCTCACGAATCTCCCCGCGCATCGTGCGACTCAGCAGCACTATCGGGACCGAAAGTATCTTTACGCGAGCGGCTTTCGATGACCTCGCGGGCCGACGCCGCAATGCGCTGCTCCGCCACATCGTCGGCGCCCTCGGCGGCAAGGATCACAGCGGTCGGATAGATGCCGCGAACCAGATCGGGGCCGCCCGTCGCGGAGTCGTCGTCGGCCGCGTCGTACAACGCTTCCACGGCCACCCGCAGGGCGGAGTCCGCGTCGACGACCCGCGAGTAAAGCTTCTTTATCGAGGATTTCGCGAAGATCGAGCCCGAGCCCACCGACTGGTAGCCCTCTTCCTCGATGTTCCAACCGCCGGCCGCATCGAACGACACGATCCGGCCGGCGGCCCGCGGATCCGGGTCGTCGAGGTCGTAGGCCGCCAAAAGCGGCAGCGCGACGAAGCCCTGCAGCGCCGCGCCGAGGTTGCCGCGCACCATGGTCGCCAGCCGGTTCACCTTGCCACGGAAGGTCAGTGGCACACCTTCGGTCTTCTCGTAGTGCTCGAGTTCGACGGCGTACAGCCGGGCGAACTCCACCGCGATCGCCGCCGTGCCTGCGATCCCGGTCGCCGTGTAGTCGTCGGTGATGTACACCTTCTGCACATCCCGACCGGCGATCATGTTGCCCTGAGTTGAGCGCCGGTCGCCGGCGATCACCACGCCGCCGGGGTATTTCAGCGCGACGATCGTGGTGCCGTGCGGCAGCGCCCCTGAGGGCACCGCATCGACGGGGCCCGACCGGTTCATGGGCAAAAGTTCGGGCGCCTGACGGCGCAGGAGTTCAGAAAAGGACGACAAGTCCACAGGGACGGAAGGTGCTACCGGGTTGTGGTGGTAGATCGGGGTGGGAAAGGCCAGCTGCTCGCGATGCGGCCAGGTCACTGTCCACCCTTCTGGACGTACGCGCGCACGAAGTCCTCGGCGTTCTCTTCGAGAACGTCATCGATCTCGTCCAGCAGGTCGTCGGTTTCCTCGGCCAGCTTCTCGCGACGCTCTTGCCCGGCGGCCGTGCTGCCGGTGAGGTCGTCGTCCTCTCCGCCACCACCGCCACGCTTGGTCTGCTCCTGAGCCATCGCTGCCTCCTGCGTATGTCATCGGCGGGCTCACAGCCGCCCGCCGGTAACTCCACACTACCGGTCAACGGCCGATTTGCCTGGCATAGCGCGTCACCGGGGGGTGGGCGGCAATACTTACGTGGTGAGCTGTTCTACCAGTTCGGCGGCGGTGTCAACCGAGTCCAAGAGGGCCCCGACGTGCGCCTTGCTGCCGCGCAATGGCTCCAGCGTTGGAATCCTGACGAGCGAATCGCCGCCGAGATCGAAGATCACCGAGTCCCAGCTTGCCGCGGCGATGTCGGCGCCGAACCTGCGCAGGCACTCACCGCGGAAAT
>DASQCE010000125.1:0-10456 GCA_035634855.1 Mycobacterium sp. | reverse complement strand
GCGGCCGACGGAAGGGCCAAGCGACTGCAGGTGCTCGCCGACGAGGCGCCCAGGGTGCTGCGCGTCGGGTGGTGCACGGTGATCGGGCTTACGGAATCGGGGCCGAAGCGCATCGTCGGCAGCCCCGGCGCTCCCGAGACTCAGGCGGCCGAAACGCCGTGGCTGCCGCTCGACCATGCCGAGGCACTCGTTGACACGGCCGAGTGGGTGCCGCAGGTGTGGCGGGACATGGACACAAAGCTGGCCGCGGCGCCGTTGGGTGACCCCGACACCGCGATCGTGCTCGGCCGCGCTGGTGGCCCTGAGTTCCGGCCGTCGGAGGTTGCGCGGCTGGGCTACCTGGCGGGGATCATCGCGACGATATTGCGCTGAGACGCGTCAGCCTCCTGCGGGCACCGGATAGCGGTCGTTGACATCAGCGTTGGTGTCCTTGCGCGCGCAGTGGGCGCAGCAGAAGATGCCGGCAGGTGTTTGCACGCCGTGTCCCAGAATCCGGCACCCGCAGTCGACGGCGGCAACAAACTCAGATGCCGTCGGGCCCGTTATCCAAGAGCCGGCGGAAGCCATCCTCGTCGAGAATCGGCACACCGAGTTCGACCGCCTTGTCGAACTTCGATCCCGGTGCATCGCCCGCCACCACATATGCGGTCTTCTTCGACACGGAGCTGGCCGCCTTTCCCCCGCGGGCGACAATGGCCTCCTTTGCGTCGTCGCGCGAGAACCCGGTGAGCGATCCGGTGACGACGATCGACAGGCCCTCGAGTGTGCGCTCTACGCTGCTGTCGCGTTCGTCGGCCATCCGCACCCCGGCCGCGCGCCATTTGTCGATGATGGCGCGGTGCCAGTCGACGGTGAACCACTCGACAACCGCGGCCGCGATTGTCGGACCAACGCCTTCCACCGCGGCCAGCTCCTCCTCCGACGCCGCCATGATCGCGTCCAGGCTGCCGTATTCGGTGGCCAGCGCGCGTGCTGCCGTGGGACCTACGTGACGGATCGACAGCGCGACGAGCACCCGCCAGAGCGGCTGCGACTTCGCCTTGCCCAGATTGGCGAGCAACCGTGTGCCGTTTGCCGATACACCGCCGCCCTTGATGGTGAACAAGTCGGTGCGCAGCAGGTCGTCCTCGGTGATGCCGAACAGGTCGCCCTCGTCGGTGATGACCCCGGCCTGCAACAGCGCGACCGCCGCCTCGTAACCGAGGCCTTCGATATCGAACGCGCCGCGCCCGGCGACGTGAAACACGCGCTCCCGCAGTTGTGCTGGGCATGACCTTGTGTTCGGGCAGCGGATGTCGGCGTCACCCTCCTTGGCAGGCGCGAGCGTCGTGCCGCACTCGGGACACGTTGTGGGCATGACGAATTCCCGCTCGGTGCCGTCGCGCAGATCGACGACCGGACCCAGCACTTCGGGAATCACGTCGCCGGCCTTGCGGATCACGACCGTGTCACCGATGAGCACGCCCTTGCGTTTGACCTCGGAGGCGTTGTGCAAGGTGGCCTGGCTTACCGTCGACCCGGCGACCTTGACCGGTTCCATGAACGCGAACGGTGTAACCCGGCCCGTCCGCCCGACGTTGACCTTGATGTCGAGTAGCTTGGTGGTCGCCTCCTCGGGGGGGTACTTGTAGGCCACCGCCCAGCGCGGCGCCCGCGATGTCGAGCCGAGCCGGCGCTGCAGCGCGATCTCGTCGACTTTGACCACGACGCCGTCGATTTCGTGTTCGATGTCGTGCCGATGTTCGCCCCAGTACGCGACGTGTTCGGTGACCGCGTCGATGCCCTGTACGCGCGCGGTGTGCTCGGACACCGGCAGGCCCCACGACTTCAGCGCGCGGTAGGCGTCATGCAGCGTCTTGGGGCTGAAGCCCTCGGCGTGGCCGAGGCCGTGGCAGATCATCCGCAGTTTGCGGCGGGCCGTGACGGCAGGATTCTTCTGCCGCAATGACCCCGCCGCACTGTTGCGCGGATTCGCGAACGGCGGCTTGCCCTCGGCGACAAGGCCCGCATTGAGCTCTTCGAAGTCGGCGACACGGAAGAACACCTCGCCACGGACTTCGAGCACCCGGGGCAGCGGAAACTCCTTGGAGCCGGTGAGCTTCACCGGCACGTCGTCGATGGTGCGCGCGTTGAGCGTGACGTCCTCGCCGGTGCGGCCGTCACCGCGGGTGGCTGCCCGCACCAGCCGCCCGTCGCGGTACACCAGCGCCAGCGCCACCCCGTCGATCTTCAGCTCGCAGAGGTAATGCCCCTTGTCACCGATCTCGCCCTTGATCCTGGCGGCCCATGCGGCCAGCTCTTCGGGCGCGAAGACGTTGTCCAGGCTGAGCATCCGCTCGAGGTGCTCGGCCTGGGTGAAGTCGGTGGCAAAACCCGCGCCGCCCACCAGCTGCGTCGGCGAGTCAGGGGTACGCAGTTCCGGATGCTCGTCTTCGAGGCCCTGCAGCTCGCGCAGCAGCTTGTCGAACTCCGCGTCGGAGATGATCGGAGCGTCCCGCACGTAGTAGCGGAACTGGTGCTCGCGCACCTCGTCGGCGAGTTCTTGCCAGCGGCGGCGCAGGTCGGCTTCCGGAGCTTCGTCGGCCTGCTTGGCCAGCACCGTCTCGGGATCCGGGGTTGCCTTCGGGCTCACCCTGGTGAGGCTAATCGACCCCGACGACACGAAGACGCCAGCCGTTACGCTGACGGCATGCCGCACCCGATCATGTTCAGCGACGACGACCGCGGGCTGGCGGAAGTGCGCAAGATCTGCCTGAGCTTCCCCGACGCGTTCGAGAAGATCTCCTGGGGCAGGCCCGTGTTCTGCGCGCCGAAGATGTTCGTCATGTACGGCGGCAGCGCCAAAACCGACAAGAAGGGCGAGTACCTCCAGTACCCGTACTCGATCCTGGTCAAGGTCGACGAGAGCGACCGCAAGGCACTCGAACAAGACACTCGCTTCTTCTTCCCGGCCTACATGGGCCCGTTCGGCTGGCTCGGGCTGGACTTCACGGCGCGCAAGAAGGTCAACTGGGACGAGGTGCGCGAGCTCGTCGACGCGTCGTTCCGCTTGGTAGCGCCGAAGAAGCTGATCAAGCAGCTCGACGAGGTTTGACCCCGGTATCCGCAAAGCCATGATTCGATCGGAGGCGCCATGAGTTTCGCGAGTCCTTTTCCAGAAGTCGAAATCCCGTCGACCGGCGTGTACGACTTCCTCTTCACCGGCATCGACGACGCGCACCTCGACCGGGTCGCCCTCGTCGACGCGAAGTCCGGGAGGCAGACCAGCTACCGCGAAATGATCGGGCGGATCAACGCGTTCGCCGGTGCGCTGGCCGGCCGCGGCATCGGTGTCGGCGATGTCGTCGCTCTGCTTTCGCCGAACAGTTCGCGCTTCGCGGTCGCCTTCCACGGCATCCTGCGGGCGGGTGCCACGGCCACCACCATCAACGCGCTGTTCACCGCCAAAGACATCGCCAAGCAGTTGACCGACTCGAAGGCCAAGATGCTGGTGACGGTCACACCGCTGCTGGCGCAGGCGAAAGAGGCAGCCGCCGCAGTGGGTTTGGCCGACGCCGATCTGGTGGTGCTGGACGGCGAGGGGCAGGCCGCAACCGGAAACCCCAACGCCTCCGATCTGATGGCGAAGGGACTGCCCGCGCCACAGGTGAGCTTCGCGCCGTCATCACATCTCGCGGCCCTGCCGTACAGCTCAGGAACCACCGGCAACCCCAAGGGCGTGATGCTGACGCATCGCAACTTGGTGGCGAACGTGGCTCAGATCCGGCCGCTGCACGGGATGGGCGCCGAGGACGTGGTCCTCGCGGTGCTGCCGTTCTTCCACATTTACGGAATGACGGTGCTGCTCAACGCCGCGCTGCATGCGCGCGCACGGCTGGTGGTGATGGGAAGCTTCGACCTCGGTGAGTTCCTCGGCCACATCCAGAACCACAAGTGCACGATCGCGTTCATCGCGCCGCCGGTCGCCGTCGCGCTTGCCAAGCATCCGCTGATCGACGAATACGATCTGTCCTCACTGAACACCGTCATGTCGGGGGCCGCCCCGCTGGATGCCGACCTCGGCCACGCCGTCGCCAAGAGGCTGGGTTGCCGGGTCGTTCAGGGCTACGGGATGAGCGAGCTGAGCCCGGTCAGCCACATCACTCCGTTCGACGGCGGCGTGCGGGACATGGCAATGGTTGCGCCGCTGAGCTCGGTTGGGTGGACGGTGTCCAACGCGGCCTCGAAACTCATCCATCCCGGCACCGGCGACGAAATCGACCCTCCCGCAGAAGGTCTCAGCGAGACGGGCGAGCTATGGTTCAAGGGCCCCAATGTGATGGCCGGATATCTCGGCAACGAACAGGCCACCCGGGAGACCATCGACGGCGAAGGCTGGCTTCACACTGGAGATTTGGCGCAGGTCGACGCCTGTGGCTGTGTGTACATCGTCGACCGGCTCAAGGAGCTGATCAAGTACAAGGGCTACCAGGTGCCGCCCGCCGAACTCGAGGCCGTGCTGCTGAGCCACCCGTCGATCGCCGACGCCGCCGTCATCGGTGTCAATGATGCCGAAGGTGAAGAGGTGCCAAAGGCTTTCGTGGTCAAGCAATCTGGGGCCGAGCTGACGGCGGACGAGGTGATGGAGTTCGTCGCCGGTGAGGTCGCGCCGTACAAGAAGGTGCGTCAGGTTGAGTTCATCGACGCGATCCCAAAGTCGGCGTCGGGCAAGATCCTGCGCAAGGATCTACGGGTGACGACCTAGTTGCGCGGCGGACTGCGCCGCGCGCGCCTGCCGGTGTCCGAGGATGGCGCCGGCCGCGGGGATCAACAACAGCCCGGCGACGCCCCATAGCGGATCCGCGATGCCGGCCGTCGGAGCGACGACCAGCCGCTGGACGACCCCGGGTTGGTCACGGGCGGGGCTGATGACCGGCGGATTCAGCGGGACGGTGATCACCTCTGGCGGCGGCGGCGGCGATGGGGCGGGTTCGGGCGCCGGGCTGCTCCAGCGCGGTTCGGGGCCGTTGTCCTGGATTCCAGGCGTCCGCCCGTCGCCGAACGTCACTTTCGGCTTCTTGAACTGCGGAGGATCGGGGCTGTAATCGGAGCTGGGCCGCTCATCGGACGTTCCCGCTTCGCGACCCGATCCGACTCTGCTCGACGGACGGTCGTCACTGCCGGAGTTGGTTTCGCTGCGGCTGCCGCTTGTGATGTTGTCGTCGCTCCAGTCCGAACCGCCGCGCGAGCCTGGGGAGGATCCGCGGCTGCCGCTGTTCGAGCCTCTGCTGTTGCTGTCCGAGCCTTTGCTGTGATCGTAACGGCCGGAGTGCCCACCGCTCGGATCGGCCATCGCGACAGTCACGCTGGGCCCGCCTATCAGAAGACACGTGGCCACGACACCGATACCTGCCGCGAGGCGGAGGTTCGCTTGGGCCACAGTTCCTCTCCTGCGGGTGGCAAAGACATGCAGACGGGTGCGGATTGGATTCTTGCATGCCGATGCCCCGTCGAGCCACCCCTTCGAAGAAAGATGCAAATTAACGTTAGCAGTGCTATTCATCCTCGACGTACGTACGCAATCGGTCGATAGCGATGTCCCAGCGCTTCGACAGCGCCGTGAGGTAGTCACTCGCATCGGTGAGCGGTTTGGGTTCGATCCGCCAGATTCGTTCCCTACCCTGGCGTTTACTGCTCACCAGGCCCACCGCCTCCAAGAACAGCAGATGTTTGGTCGCCGCCTGGCGGCTCACCGGCACCACGTGCGTGACTTGCGAAGTCGAACACGGCCCGCCGTCGCACAGCCGCGTGACGATGCGCAGACGATTGGGATCGCCGAGCGCGTCGAACAGGGGCGCCTTGGCGACGGCGACCGCGTGCGAGCTCACACCTTCTCGCTGAGTGTCAGATACTGGCGCACCAGTGCGGTCTGCTTGGCCCAGCCCTCGCTGTTGCCCTCGAACGCCGACACCCGATGCTCGGCCGGAATGTTGTCGAACCCGGATTCCACGATGCGCAGCAGCACACCTTCCTTGGTATCGGTTAGGGTGAACTCGACCAACGTGGTCGGCTCCTGCGACTGGTCGGCGCCTGCGTCGGCCGCGTATGGATGCCAGCGGAAAGCCAGCCGCCGCTGTGGCTCGATCGCGACGATGTGCCAGGTGTCCGACTTGCCCACATGCGCTTCCTGGGCGCGGGCGACGTCCTCGTCGACCGTTGTCGGGGTGATCACCCCCGTCACCGACGCGCCGGCGACGAACGGGCCGTCGAAGCGGACGCCGAACCACTGACCGAACTCGTCGGCGTCGCTGATGGCTCTCCACACCCGCTCCAGCGGGGCGCGTAGGACAACTTCCTTTTCGATCCGGTCACCACTCATGTGCAACCTCCGGGTTGCCTATCACCGTACTCGGGGCTCCGCGCGACGCGCAACCGTTTGGTTGCGTGAATGGTTTGCCTAGATCGCGTCCGGGTCCTCGGCGAACGCATCGGCCGCCTTTTGCGCGAGCTCGATGGCGGTGCGAGCCCACTGTGGCGTGGCGCCGGCCAGCCCACACGCCGGCGAAATGCCGATCCGCTCGCGCAGCACCGAGCGGGCGAATCCGAGGCGGTCGGTGACAGCGACCGCGGCCTTGGCGACCTCCTCCGCCGACGGGCGCACCGTAGGCGTGGTTGTCGCGACGACGCCCAGCAGCACCGTGCGGCCGGAGTCCACGAACTCCCCCACCCCGTCGAGGTCGGCGGCCGTCAGCGTCGAGACATCAACCGATACCGCAGAAATACTGCTGCGCTGCAAGGCCTCCCACGGCAGACCGGCCGCACAGCTGTGCAGCGCCACCTCGGCGCCGACAAGCGCGACGCAGTCGTCCAGCAGACCGATCGCCACCGACTTGTCGACGGGGTGCACCGGCGTAAGGCTGGTCACCCCGGCCAGCCTGCCCTCCAAGGCGGCGGGCAACAACGGCTCGTCGAACTGCACCACCACCGGAGTGTCGAGGCGCCTCTGCAGCTGCTCCCGATGTGCGGTCATCCCCTCGGCCAGCGACCCGGCCAGGTCCCGCACCGCGCCTGGGTCGGTGATCGCGCGGTGACCGCCGGGCAGCTCGAGCTGAGCGGCCAGCGTGACGGGCCCCGGCGCTTGCACCTTCACCGTGCGCGTCCCGCCGCGCAGGCCGGCCTTCTCCCATGCCTCTTCGAGCGCGTCGATGTCCTCGTCGAGCAGGCTGGCGGCGCGGCGCACGACAGCGCTGCGTCCGTTGGCGATGCGATAACCGCGGGGCACTGTGTCGATGCCGATGTCGACCAGCAACGCTGCGGCACGACCGATCATGTCGGCCCCGACGCCGCGGGCAGGCAATTCCACCAGATGAGGAAGTGTGTGCAGTTCGCCGATGACGATCTCGGCGGCGTCGCGCGGCGACGACCCAGGCCACGACCCGATGCCGGTCGCTGCGGCGAAAACACTCACTCGTTTAACGATATTCGATCCCATTAGTCTCGATCCGGGAAGGGGATGACGCCATGCCTGTCTCAGCCAGACCGTTGGTGGTCTGGTGTGCTGCGGTCATGGTGGCGGCCGGTTGCTCGCAGGCGGTGGTCGGTCGCGCGATGCGGGCGGCTCCGGGAATAGACGACGAGTCCCAGTCGCCGGTCGACGTTGAGACGCTGATGCTTGACCAGTCGCAGATGCGGGCGATCACGGGGGCGGGCGACGACCTGACCATCATTCCGAGCATGGACGGGAAGGTCCCCGTTGACATCGACCAACTCGCGAAAACCACCCCGCCGCAATGTCAGTGGATCTTTGAAGAGACCCACACCTTCGGCCCCGACGTTGAGGAGTTTCACAAGACGACTTTCCAGAATCCGCCTCGCGGCGGGCTGATTTCCGAGGGCGCAGCGGCCTACCGCGACCCCGCCGCTGCGCGCCGCGCCTTCGACGCCTTGGTCGCCCTCGTCGACGGCTGCGGCGAGACGACGTTGGGACCGATGTTCGTCGGTGACTGGAGCGCGGCACCGGACTCGGTGCAGATGCGACCCGGCAACGGCTGCGGTCGTGACTATCACGTGAAGAATGTCGTCCTGGTTGAGGTCACGTCGTGCGCGTTTCCCGATTCGGTGCCCGACATCGTGATGACGAACATCCTGGCGAGGGTGCCGAACTAGGAGTCCGCCGACCCGCGCTTGATTGCAGTGGGTCAGAACGGTGGCTCGTCGTCGAGTTGGTGTGGTGGTGGGGGTGGTGGTTTCCAGTCGGGTGGGAGTTCTTCGGGTTCGAGTGGGTCGTTGACCCACCTGCACCAGGGGCTGGTGCTCGGCTCTTCGCCTTTGAACTGGACCAGCATCTTGCGCATGTGGTCGCGCCATTTGCGGTCGGCGAGCTCTTGTTTGCGTGCGTGATTGATCCGCCGGGTTTCGGCGTTGAGGGGCCGCTGGTCGCGAATCTTGCTGCGGGCACGCGCAACCCGTGCTGACTTGTCCTGGGATCTGCTGCGCTCTAGCTTTAGTGGGCCCCACAGGCCGCACGCAGCTGCGGGAACAGCTCGAACCCGCCCGGGGTGGCGGGATAAATCCGCGCCGTCGGCGACCCACACAATGCTGCCGTCGATTATCGCCCTGAGATACAGGTCCAGTTCACGAAGCGGTGATTACGAAACGTCCACGCCGATCACAAGGTCGTCGTCCTTGAGCCGCCGACGCGTGCAGAGGAACTGCTCGACCGTAAGGCCCAGCGATGGCCGACCGTGCAACGGTCGACACTCAACGGCCAATCGCATCCGACTGCGCCGAAAACTCCATCGCGTTAGGCTGAATCATGTCCGCAGACGCTCGGGTGAGCGTGCTCAGCAGACGAGTGCTGGGGTTTGCTATCAAGTACGTCCTTAAGGCCGATTAGTCACGATTATCGCCGTGCCTGAACCACAGGGGCTTGACCGGACCGTCGACCATCGTGGCGCTCGATCCTGCAAAGGAGGTTTGCGACGATGACGGATCTCTCGCACATCCGGCATGGAGCCCTGGCCGACAAGGTGATGTCGGCCGAGGAGGCTGCCGGGCTGATCGAGCCCGGCTCCAATGTCGGGATGAGCGGGTTCACCGGCGCCGGCTACCCGAAGGCGGTGCCAACCGCCTTGGCTCGCCGGATCACCGAGGCGAGCGCGCGCGGCGAACATTTCAAGGTCGGTGTCTGGACGGGAGCCTCCACTGCTCCCGAGCTCGACGGAGCGTTGGCATCGGTCGACGGCATCGACCTGCGGATGCCCTACCAATCCGACCCGGTCAGCCGTACCAAGATCAACGCCGGGCACATGGACTACCTGGACGTGCACCTCTCGCACGTCGCGCAGATGGTATGGCAGGGCTACTTCGGGCACCTGGGCATCGCCCTCGTCGAGGTCGCCGGTATCACCGACGACGGCGACCTGATCCCATCTTCGTCGGTCGGCAACAACAAGACGTGGATCGATCAGGCCGAACGGGTGATCCTCGAGGTGAACTCCTGGCAGCCGATCGAACTGGAGGGCATGCACGACATCTATTACGGCACAGCGCTGCCCCCGGACCGCAAACCGATCCAGATCGTGCGGCCCGCCGACCGGATCGGCGAGCCGTATTTCCACTGCCCGCCGGAGAAGATCATCGCCGTCGTGCCGACCCACAGCCCCGACCGCAACTCGCCTTTCAAGCCGCCCGACACCGTCTCGGGGCTGATCGCCGATCGAGTGGTGGACTTCCTGTCGCAACAGGTCAAGCGTGGCCGGCTGCCGGCGACGTTGCTGCCGCTGCAGTCTGGGGTGGGCAATATCGCAAATGCCGTGCTGGCCGGACTGGATGAAGGACCGTTCCGGCCGCTGAGCGCGTACACCGAGGTGATCCAGGACGGCATGCTGCAAATGTTGCGCTCGGGGACGTTGAGCGTCGCCTCCGCAACCGCGTTTTCACTCAGCGAGGACGGCATCCGCGAATTCACGGACAATATCGCCGATTATCGCCACCGGATCATCCTGCGCCCGCAGGAGATCAGCAACCACCCCGAGGTGATCCGCCGGCTGGGCTGCCTCGCGATGAACGGCATGATCGAGGCCGACATCTACGGCAACGTCAACTCCACCCACCTGATGGGTTCGAGCATCCAAAACGGCATCGGCGGTTCCGGCGACTTCGCCCGCAACGCCTACATATCGATGTTCGTCACCCCCTCGACCGCCAAAGGCGGGTTGATCTCCTGCATCGTGCCGATGGCCAGCCACGTCGACCACACCGAACACGACGTGCACGTTATCGTCACCGAGCAGGGACTCGCCGATCTTCGCGGCCTCCCGCCGCGACGCCGCGCGCAGGAAATCATCCACCACTGCGCGCACCCGAACTACCGGCCCGCACTGCAGGACTACCTCGATCGGGCCATGGCCACCTCTGGCGGCCAGCACACCCCTCACCTGCTCGACGAGGCGCTGTCCTGGCACGTGCGCTACCT
>DASQCE010000124.1:0-2780 GCA_035634855.1 Mycobacterium sp. | reverse complement strand
GGATTTGGGTGTGCCACGCTCGAGCACCAGCCGGAGCAGATCCTCGTACGGCGTGGCGATTGGCACGTCGGTCAGCTTACGTCCATTGCCGACGAGTAGAACGGATGCCATGCCGAGTATCTCCGCGACCGTCACCACTAAAGACGGCACGTGCCCCGTGACCCTGCACACCCCCAACGGCACCGGCCCATGGTCGGCGGTCGTGATGTATCCCGACGCCGGCGGTGTCCGGCCGACCTTCCAGGAGATGGCGGCCAGGCTGGCGGGCTTCGGTCACGCGGTGCTGCTGCCCGACGTCTACTACCGCAGCGGCGACTGGGAACCGTTCGACATGACCACCGTGTTCGGCGATCCCGAGCAGCGAAAGCGCCTGATGACCATGGTCGGCAGCGTCACGCCCGACATGATCGCGTCCGACGCGGCCGCGTTCTTCGACTTTCTGGCGTCCCGGCCCGAGGTCAAGGGTGACGCGTTCGGCGTCTGCGGGTACTGCATGGGCGGCCGCACGTCGGTGATCGTCGCAGGCCGGGTGCCCGACCGGGTGGCAGCCGCGGGATCGTTCCACGGCGGCGGCCTGGTCACCGACGACGCCACTAGCCCGCATCTCCTGGCCGACCAGATGAAGGCGACGGTCTATGTCGCGGGCGCCGAGAACGACGCATCGTTCACACCCGAACAAGCCGAGACCCTCGACAAGGCGCTGACCGCCGCGAACGTCACACACACGGTCGAGTTCTATCCCGCGGCCCACGGATTCGCGGTGCCGGACAACCCGCCGTTCGACGAGGACGCCGCCGAGCGGCACTGGATCGCGCTGCAGCAACTATTCGAATCCGCGCTGCCCAGTTGAGGGTGGAGTCGCTGCGGGCACTGAACCGGGCCACACTCGCCCGCCAGTTGCTGCTGCAGCGCTCGCCGATGACCGCGCTCGACGCGGTCGAGCACCTCGTCGGCATGCAGGCGCAGGCACCGTTCGCGCCGTACTACGGGGTTGTGGAGTCGCCTCGACGGCTTCACCGGCGACGAGCTGGCCGGCCTGCTCACCTCCCGCAAGGCCGTTCGGATCGTGCTGATGCGCGGCACCATCCACCTCGTCACCGCCAAGGACTGCCATCGGCTGCGCCCGCTTGTCCAGCCGGCATTGGATCGCATGCTGCGGGCCAACGCCACACACGGCAGGCCGCTGGCAGCCGTCGACGTGACGTCGGTCGTCGACGCGGCCCAGCGGCTTCTCGACGCCGAGGCGCTCACCCCCGGCGAGGTCGGTGCCCGGCTGGCCGAGCAATGGCCGGACTCGCCGCCAGGCTCGCTTGCCGAGGCCGCACGCAGCCTGCTGCCGTTGGTACAGATACCGCCACGGGCACTTTGGCAGCGCAGCGGACAGGTGAGGCTGACCACCGCGACGGCTTGGCTCGGCCAGCCGCGCGGGAAACGGCTGACAATAGACGAACTGGTGATGCGCTATCTCGCGGCCTTCGGTCCCGCGAGCGCCGCGGACGCGCAAACGTGAAGCGGGCTCACCCGGCTGGGCGAAGTTCTCGAGCGGCTGACCTTGATGCGTTTGAAAACCGAAGGCGGGCAGACGCTGTACGACATTCCGGACGCACCACGGCCGGATGCGGACACACCGGCGCCGGTGCGGCTCGTCGCCCCGTTCGACAACGTCCTGCTCTCACATGCCGACCGCACTCGCGTCATCTCCGACGAGCATCGCAAGAGGCTGTTCGCGGGCAAGAACGGGGTGTTCCCCGGCACGGTGCTGGTCGACGGGTTCGTCGCAGGCACGTGGGAGCTGGTCGGTAAGGGCGAAGCGACGACCATGCGGGTGCAGCCCTACCACGATCTCGACGTCGTCGATGACGTGATCGCGGAGGGAAATCGCTTGCTGGAGCTGGCGTTTAGGGCCGCTGCGCCGCGGGTGGAGATTACTCGTTAGCGTCGCGTTTGTGCATGAAATGGGCCACGGCACGGAGCAGCCCACGGCCCGCGTAGATGCCCGCGACCACCGACACGATGATCATCACGATGAACATCACCATCCAGTTGGCCCGGCTGTGGCTGACGTTCCACCAAATGATCGTGAACAGCAGCGCACAGATGAACACCACGATGTCACGCCAGTTTCCGGTGTATGACATCGCAGCGATTCGGATTTCACGGCTGCGCTCATCGGCCTTGATAAGGGCGTCGATCCGCCGATCGATGCTGTCCTTCAGCCGGGCCTTGAGTTCCGGTCGATCATCGGGAATCCGTTCGAGCAGATCCATGTCCTTGGCGATGTTGCCACGGATATCTGGTGGCTTGAGATTGCCCGCTGCGACTCCTAAGAGCGCCCCACCTGCGATCGGCGCTGCGCCCAAAGCGAGTTCGGCGATACCGGGCATTGTTTCCTCCGTCATTCCTCGGCGGTCGCTTGCACGCTACCGGGCATCCGATGACCGTTGGGGCGCTATTCCGCCCAGTCGAGAACTTTCCACCACCTCACCGGCGGTACCGCCAGGTGTGCAGGACCATGAGTAGGACAGTCGCCAAGACAAGAGCAAACCCATTCATCATTCGGTCACCCCCAACGAGCTGTCGTTAGTCCACTCTCAGTCCATCAGCTGAGCGGCGACTGTAGCGCCGAGTTCCCAACACAGTTCCAGGTCGGCCTTGCTCGGCTTGCCCGACACGACGACGTACTCAGCGGCTTTCACCCAGCCCAGCCCGGTCGTGATGGCGGCGACGCCCTTCTCGGCTCCCTCGGTGCCCTCGTTGCCGTGAAGGTATAGGCCGAACGG
>DASQCE010000123.1:0-8203 GCA_035634855.1 Mycobacterium sp. | reverse complement strand
GTACTGCCGGGCGCAGCTGGCCGGCTACAAATGTCCACGGACGGTCGACTTCGATCCACGCCTGCCCCGGGATCCCAACGGCAAGCTCTACAAGAGGCGTGTTCGCGAGCGCTATTGGCAGGGGCGGACGTCACGGATTGTCTGAATGCCCGCGAACGTTCCTTACCGCTCGAATATTCGGTGGAATTTCGAGCGGTAAGGAACGTTCGGCGCTAACTGGCCCGGCTGTACTGGGTGCCCCGCGGTTCGCGCACCCACAGCTGACCGTTCCCCGCCGTCGGGCCTTCCGCGGCCAACTCACGCTTGAGCACCTTGTGTGTCGCGGTGGTCGGCAGATCGGCGGTGATCCGGACATACCGCGGCCACGCCTTCGGGGACAGATCGGGCTGCTCCGCCAGGAATGCCTCGAAGCTCTCGGGAGTCAGGCTCGACCCCTCGTGCAACACCACGGCGGCCATGATCTGATCGCCGACGTTCTCGTCGGGTACCGCATAGATGGCGACCCGGCTGATGTCCGGCAGCCGGACGAGGATGCGTTCGATCGGGGCCGCCGCCAGATTCTCGCCATCCACACGCATCCAGTCGGCGGTGCGGCCCGCCAGGTAGATCCAGCCATCGGCGTCGCGATATGCCAGATCTCCCGACCAGTACATGCCGTGCCGCATGCGTTCGGCGGTCGCCTCCTCACCCTTGTAATAGCCGGTGAAGAAACCGGTTCCCCACGTGTTGACCAGCTCGCCGACCGCCTCGTCGGCGTTGATCAGTGCGCCGTCCGCATCGAATCGGGCGACCGGACACTCGCTGAGTGTGTCGGCGTGGTAGATCGCAACGCCCGGAAAACCTTTGCCGAGAGAGCCTTTCGGGGTGCCCGGTTCCCGGGTGATGATGACGGCGTTCTCGGTGGAGCCGAACCCATCCCACACCAACGCGTCGAACCGGCGGGTGAACTCGTCGATGTCGCGGTCGCTCGCCTCGTTGCCGAACGCGACGCGCAGCGGATTGTCGGCGTCGTCGGGTCGCTCGGGGGTGGCCAGGATGTAGGCCAGCGGCTTGCCGACGTAGTTCATGTAGGTGGCACCGTAGCGGCGGATGTCGTCCAAGAAGTTCGACGCCGAGAACTCCGCGGGAGCCATCGCCGCACCGGTCGCGATCGCCACCCCCCAACCCGCCACCAACGCATTGGAATGGAAGAGCGGCATCGACAGATAGCAGGTGTCGTCGGCGGTGACATCGAACTTCTGCACCAGGTTGGCGCCCGACATCAACACCATGAAGTGCGACACTTTGACCGCCTTCGGATCACCGCTGGTACCGGAGGTGAAGATCAGCATGTAGGGGTCGAGCGGGTCGGCCTCGCGGCACGGCGACAACTCCTCGGCGGCTTCGAGCATCCTCGCCCAGTCCTCGCTGGATGCATCGACCACCCGGACGTTCCCGAGGTCCACACCGTCCAGCAGCGTCCGGTGCTCCGCATCGGTCACCACCACCTGGCAGTCGGCCCGCACGATGTCCACGGCCAGCGCGGAACCGCGCCGGGTGGTGTTGAGCCCGCACAGTACGTACCCGCCGAGGCCTGCGGCTGCCATCTGATTCAGGAACTCGGGGGTATTGCCCAACAGCACACCTACATGTATGGGCCGGTCGCGGTCGACGAGCGTCAACAGCGCGGCGGCGCGGGCGGACGCGTCGCGCAAGTGCTCGCGCCACGTCCATTGCTCCTCGCCGTACTTCACCGCAATGGCGTCGGACGTCGCACGTTCTCGAAGCAATTGCTGGATGGTTTCGCTCGCCATCCTGCTAGTTTTAGCAAACAGTCGATGAGGTGATGCATGCGGATCATTGATGCCGACGGACATGTCGCCGAGGGAGCGTCGCTGGCGATCGAGGCAATGCAACGCTGGCCCGAACACATCACGCCGCGCTCCGACGGGCGGGCCTTGGTCATCGAGGGCCGTAACTATCCGGAGGCCGACGGCCCCGGCGCAGGCTGTCCCCGCGAGCATGGGCTCAGCACGGCGGACGGCATCGACTACTCGTCCGCGGAGGGCGTGCTGGGCGACGCGGACCGCGATCAGATCGACACGATGGTGCTGTATCCGAGCCTCGGCCTATGTGCACCCACCCTCGAAGACCCTGAGTTCGCCGCGGGTTTCGCTCGGCTGTACAACCAATGGATCGCGGATTACTGCGCGACTTCGAACGGCCGGCTGCGCGGTATCGCGGTCACCCCGATCGAACACGGCGACGTCGCGATCGACGTCATGCGCGAGGCGAAGGACCTCGGACTGGTGGCCACCCACATCCCGCCGGCGCTCAAGACCCGCAACCTCGACCATCCCGATCTCGACCGGTTCTATGCTGCCGCCGTCGAACTCGACATGCCGCTGGGCATTCACGGCGCACCCGGCATGCATCTTCCCAAGGTCGGCGTCGACCGCTTTACGAATTACATTCAGGTGCACTGCATCAGCTTTCCGTTCGACCAGATGACCGCGATGACGGCGCTGATCTCCGGCGGTGTCTTCGACCGGCATCCCGGCTTGCGTGTCGCATTCCTTGAGGCCGGCGTGGGCTGGGTGCCGTTCTTCATCGACCGCCTGCACGAGCACTTCGAGAAGCGCGGCGACTGGATCGAGAACGGCTGGCGGCGCGATCCGCAGGAATATCTCCAGTGCGGGAACGTCTGGACGACCTGTGAGCCGGAGGAGCCCATCCTGCCGGGCGTGATCGACGTGCTCGGCGACGACTTCATCATGTTCGCCAGCGACTACCCCCACTGGGACGGCGAATGGCCGGAAAGCACAAAGCATCTGCGCACCCGCCCTGACATCAGCGAGGAGACCCGGGCGAAGATCGGCGGACGCAATGCCCAGCGCTTCTACGCGCTCACGTGAGCCCGAAATCGATGACGCCGCGGATGAGCTTGCCGTTGAGCAGGTCGTGATAGGCGTTGTTGATATCGTCGAGCCGGTACCGCTTGGTGATCATCTCGTCGAGCTGCAGCTGACCCGTCTGGTAGAGCCGGGCAAGCCTCGTTATGTCCGCCCGCGGATTGCACGACCCGAACACGGTGCCGACCAGGTTCTTGTTCCAAAGAATGAAATCTTGCAGCGCGATCTTCGCCGAACGCGTTGTCTGGGCCGTCATTCCGGTGAGAACGCAGGTGCCGCCCTTACGCGTCAGCTTGAGGTATGAGTTGATGTCATCGCCTGCGATCAGCGACGGCGCGACCACCACGCTGTCGGCCATCACACCGTAGGTCAGATCGCGGACGACGTCGGTGGCGTCGGCGACGGTGGCCACGCTGTGCGTAGCACCGAACGTCAGCGCCGCCTTCTGTTTGAACTCGACGGGATCGACCGCGATGATCTGCGCCGCGCCGTTGATGCGCGCCCCCTGGATCGCCGCCGTGCCGATCCCGCCCGCGCCGACCACCACCACGGTATCCCCGCCGCGGACATTCGCTCGGTTGACGGCCGAACCGTAGCCGGTCGGGATGGCGCACGACAGCAATGCGCTCGGCACCAGCGGCAGGTGAGGCTCGATCTTCACGATCGAGTGTTGCGACACCACAGTGTGTTTCGCGAACGCACCCACCTTGGACAGGTGCCCCAGCGGCTTGCCGTCGGCCGTGTGGTGGCGAAACGTCTGATCCGTCGGCATGCCCGGCGCCATCGTCGCGGCGCCCTCATCGCACAGGTACTCCATACCTGACGCGCACCAACGGCAGTGCCCGCACACCGCTACGAACGACATCACAACGTGGTCGCCCGGCACGAAACCGGTTACTCCATCACCGATCTCAACGACTGTTCCCGCGCCTTCGTGGCCGCCGACCATGGGAAACATCGGTATCAGGCCGTACTTGCGGGCGACCTCATTAGAGACCGACATGTCGCCCTTGAGGATGTGGTCATCCGAGTGGCACAGACCCGCTGCAGCCATCTCGACGAGCACCTCGCCGGTACGCGGCGGATCGAGCTCGAAATCCTCGACCGACCACGGACCGCCCACATCGTGCAGGATCGCGGCGCGGCTCCTCATATGCAGCCTAGTCTTGCCGGCTCAGCCGGCGTGGGCGATAGGTGACGGGAAGTGTCTTCGGCGATCGGAACGGCATACCGACGATCTTGCTGTCCTCGTCGGGCACCAGCTGCAGGTCGGTCACGCGATCGAAGAGGCTGTTGAGCATCGCCCGCGTTTCCACCCGCGCCAGATGCATGCCGAGGCAGCTGTGAATGCCGCCCGCGAATGAGACGTGCGCGCGACGCGCCCGGTTAATGTCGAACACGTCGGCGTTGGGCCACCGCGTTTCGTCGCGGTTCGCGGAGCCCATGCACAGGTTGACCTGTGCTCCCTTCCCGATCGGTACGCCGTTGATTTCGACCTCACTTGTGGTGGTGCGCGGGACGCTGACGAGCGGCGTCTCGTATCGAATGCCCTCTTCGATCGCCGCCGGGATCAAATCACGGTCTCGCTGGACCGCCTCGAGCTGCTCGGGATGCGTGAGCAGCAGATAGAGAAGATTGCTCGACGACCGGAATGTGGTTTCGAGCCCGGCAGGCAGAAGCAACCGCAGGAACGAGATGATCGCTTCGTCGGTGAGCTTCTCGCCGTCGATTTCGGCGCCGACGAGGTCGCCGATGATGTCGTTGGTCATCTTGGTGCGGCGCTGGTCGACCTTCCCCTGGAAATAGGCCTGCAGCTCAACGGACGCATTCAACCCCGCCTCGATGTCGATATAGATCGAGATCAGATCGAATGACAACCGCCGGAACAGATCGAGGTCTTCCTCCGGTAGTCCCAGCAGTTCGGCCGTCACGCGGGTAGGGAATTCGAGTGTCACCGCAGTGATGAGGTCGGCGGCGCCGTCGTCTTTGATCTCGTCGACCAGATGGTCGCAGATCGGATCGATGACCGCGGGTTCCCATCGCTCCAGAGCGCTCTGCCGGAACGCCTTGGAGATCAGGCTTCGGTGGTCGTGGTGCTGCTTGCCGTGCATGCCCAGAATCGTCGGCCCGAAGACCAGGCCGATCGTGTTGTTGTATTGCTCCGAACCGAACAGCTCGTCGTCGCGGAATGCGCCGAACACGCTGTTGAAGTCGAACAGTGTCCACTCCTCGTGCGGCAGCAGCTCCGGCGGTGACATCGAGGTGTCCATGATCGTGCCGCGCCACACCGGTTCGGTATGGCGCATGTGGGCGAACCAGGCGTATGGATCGCTATCCAGGGTGATCGGCTGATCGTGCGAATCGGTGCTGGTCGTCACGTGTGCCTCCCGCGGCAGCATCTAGCGCCTCTGTCGCACTATCTTTACTATTTTAGGTATTCTAGGTCAAGGAAAACGAGGGGACGTGATGCAGCGCCGGCCGGTGTGTGCGATCGAAGACCTGCCTCCGGGGAGCATGAAGCTGGTACAGGCGGGCAAGTTTGGCGTGGGCGTCTACAACATCGACGGCGCGCTGTATGCGATCGCGAACTACTGCTCGCACGAGGGCGCTCCGCTGTGCTCGGGGTATGTCGGCGGCACCAACGAATTCGCGCCCGACATGCCGGGACAGCTGCGCCGCGTGCGTGAAGGCCGGGTCGCGCGATGCCCTTGGCATCAGTGGGAGTTCGACATCACGACAGGGGTGAATCTCGCGGATCCGCAAAAGCGGGTCCGCACCTACGAGGTCGACGTCACCGACGGGCAGGTGTACCTCACCGCATGAGCGAAGCTTGCGAGCGAATCATCAGCACCGAATGCGCCGGCCACGCCTGCGGGGTCGGCGCATGACAATCATCGACGCGAACGTTCAACCGCATTTCCGCTACAACGCGGAGATCCGGCGATACCTGTCGCCCACGCACAAGCTGCGTTCGATCCCGGACGTCGAACAGCAGTGGTACCAGGCCCCCGGCGGGGACTACCGGCAGGATCTCTACGGCGACGGCTACCCGGGTTCCGACCCCGACACGGTGGCCGGGCACCTGTTCACCGACGGTGGTGTGGACTTCGCAATCCTCAACCCGTTGGCGCGCGGCAATATCGCCGACTACCTGCTCAACAGCCGGATCTGCGCCGCGGTGAACGACTGGCTGCTGGACCGCTGGCTCGAGCCCGATTCGACGGGCAGGTTCCTTGGCACGATTCGAGTCAATCCCGAGGACGTCAAGGGCGCAGTCGCCGAAATCGAGCGGTTGGCCGGCCATCCGAAGATGGTGCAGGTCGGCATCCCGCTTCAGTCGCGCGAGCCCTACGGCAAGCCGATGTTCGAGCCGATCTGGGAGACCGCGGCCGCCCACGGGCTGCCGGTCGCGGTCCATATCAACGGCGGCAACGGCGTCGATCATGCGCCGACCTTCGCCGGTCATGCCTACACCTACCCCGGATATGCGGCGTTCATGCCGCTGAACTCGTTCGTGCATCTGGCCACGCTGATCATCGAAGGAACCTTCGGGCGGTTACCGGGTCTGCGGTTCGTGTTCGCCGACGGCGGTTACGACATCCTCACGCCGCTGATGTGGCGGCTCGACACGTTCTGGATGTCGATGCGGGACCAAACCCCGTGGGTGGACCGCTATCCCAGTGAATACCTGAAAGACCACGTCCGGTTCTGCTCATCGGCGTTCGACGGGCCGACCGATGCGAGCCTGGCCGAGCGATGGCTGGATTTCACCGACAAGGCTGATCTGGTGATGTACGCGTCGAGTTACCCGCACTGGTCGACGTCGAAGCCCGACGATGTGGTCGCGGGGCTCAGCGAAGTGCAACGTGAAAAAGTGTTGTGGCGTAACGCAAGTGACCTGTACAGGGTCGCGGCAGAAACCGAAGGAAGTCTCGCATGACGACTGTGGAAGAACGCACAAACGACTCCGTAGCACAGGACATCGCCGTGACGATCGTGGACACCGACGTGCATCCGCTGCCGGTGTCGGGCGAGGTGCTCAAGTCCTACGCCCCCGCGGAATGGAAGGACAAACTCTGGCCGACGGGTAACGCGGTTTCCCCGGTGCCGCACTTCTATGACACACCGGATTCGTACAAGACGATGTCGCTTCGGGTCGACGCCAGCCCGCCCGGGGGAGGCGTCGCGGGAAGCGATCCCGATTTTGCGGCCAAGCAACTACTGGTCGACGCCGGCGTGAGTATCGCATTGCTGGAGCCGATGTGCGATGCGCAGCTGCCGCAGGCCGAACATGTCCTCAAGGCGACCCACAATGACTGGCTGGCGGACGTGTGGCTCGGCGAGAACAATTGGCATGGCCGGTGGCGGGGGGCGATCAGCGTCACCGCTCAGGATCCGAACGCCGCCGCCCGGGAGATCGAACGGTGGGGTGGCCATCCCTACATGGCCGAGGTGCTGATGACACCCCAGACCCGCGGGATTCCCTTCGGCAGCCCGCATTTCGATTCGCTGTACGAAGCCGCTGCGCGCAACGGCCTCCCGGTCGCCACCCACCTGATGGGCCAGACACCGTTCGAATTGATCCCGATCTACCCCGTGGGCAACCCCGCGCATTGGCACGACTTCTTCGCGTCGTGGCCGCTGCTGTACGTCTCACATCTGATGAGCCTGGTCTTCGACGGCGCCTTCGACCGGCACCCCGATCTGCGGGTCGTATTCGTCGAGGGCGGCTTCACCTGGGCGATGCCGGTGATGTGGCGGATGGACCGGATCTGGGAGCAACGCAAGAGCGATCTGCCCCATGTCCGCCGCAAGCCGTCGGAGTACGTCCGCGAACACGTGCGATTCACCACGCAGCCGCTCGAGGACGTCAACGTCGAGATGTACCGCGAGTACCTGGAGATGATGGACCTCGGCGACTGTCTGATGTTCTCCACGGACTACCCGCACTGGAGCTACGATGCGCCCGCATGGGCGGTCAGGCGGTTCCCCGCCGATCAGCGGGAGCGGATCATGCGCGGCAACGCCACGGCGCTGTACGGCCTGCCGGCGACGGTCAAGGCGCTGCCCGGAGAACAGCCGGGAGTCGATGACTCCGCAGTCTGACGACGGGGTCGCAACGGCCCTGACCGATCTGGTTCGCGACTACGACAAGCGCTGGTCGAGGCTGGATTTCATTGGGCTGACAGACCTTTGGGAGCGCGACGATCCTCAGCCGATCTACGTTGGTGACGAATACGCGGCACCGTTGATCGGCGATGACCAACTGGATCGACACTGGGCGAGGGTTGCGGGCAGGCTCAAGGCGGCGT
>DASQCE010000122.1:0-8275 GCA_035634855.1 Mycobacterium sp. | reverse complement strand
CCTTGCAGATTCGCTTGGCAGACTCGTGGATCTCCTTGTGCTGCGCGTCGGTCAGAAACGGTGCCGGCGCCTCCTCCACCAGCTTCTGGAAGCGGCGCTGCAGCGAGCAGTCGCGGGTGCCCGCGACGACGACGTTGCCGTGATGATCGGCGATCACCTGAGCCTCGACGTGGCGCGGCTTGTCGAGGTAGCGCTCCACGAAGCACTCGCCGCGGCCGAACGCCGCGACCGCCTCGCGGGTCGCCGACTCGAACAGCTCGGGGATCTCCTCGAGGGTGCGGGCCACCTTCATGCCGCGGCCGCCGCCGCCGAACGCCGCCTTGATCGCGATGGGAACGCCGTACTCTTTGGCGAACGCGACGACCTCGTCAGCGTTTTTCACCGGGTCGGGGGTGCCGGGCACCAGTGGGGCCTTGGCACGTGCGGCGATGTGGCGTGCGGTCACCTTGTCGCCCAGATCGCGGATCGACTGCGGACTCGGCCCGATCCAGATCAGCCCCGCATCGATCACCGCCTGCGCGAAATCGGCGTTCTCTGAAAGGAATCCGTAGCCCGGGTGAATCGCATTGGCGCCGGACTTCTCGGCCGCATCGAGCAACTTGGAAAAGTCGAGATAGGAGTCCGCCGAGGTCTGGCCGCCCAGCGCGAACGCCTCGTCGGCCAGCCGTACGTGAGGCGCGTCGGCATCGGGCTCGGCATAGACGGCCACACTTGCCAGCCCGGCATCTCGAGCCGCCCGGATCACCCGGACCGCGATCTCCCCACGATTGGCAACAAGCACCTTGGAGATCTTCGAGCTGGCGTGACTAGGCACTTCGCCTCCTGACGGCATGTTCTCTAAGAAACGTCTTTAAGAATGTAGCGCCTCGCAGTTTAAGGGCAGCACTGCAAGCCGTTCTACTCGCCCCGCAGTCGCCGCTTGATCCGCGCCAGCATCGCCGACATGCCCCGCAACCGGAGCGGACTGATCAGCGCCGCGAGGCCCAGATCGGTGTAGAAATCGTCAGGCACCGCCAGGATGTCCTCGGCGGATTGCTCGTCGAGGCCGGCAGCAAGGATGGAGGCGAAACCGCGTGTCGTCGGGGCCTCGGCGGGTGCGCTGAAGTGCAGCCGCACCCGGTTTCGGTCGGCGGCGTCGACGTGAAGAAACAGCGGCGACTGGCATTCGGGCACCGGCTCCATCGCCGCCTCTTCAAGATCGGGAGGCAGGGCCGGCAGGTCGTTGGCGAACTCCAGCAGCAGCTGCAGCTTGTCCTGCCCGTGAACGTCCTGGAAGTCCGACACCACCTCGGCCAGCGCTGCGGGGATGGAACTCATGAGGAGCCAGGCGCCCCACCTGGTTCGGGACCGACAGCGACCGGCACCCGCACCGCGTTACCCCACTCTGTCCACGAACCGTCATAGTTGCGCACGCCGGGCTTGCCCAGCAGATGGGTTAACACGAACCAGGTGTGGCTGGACCGCTCGCCGATGCGGCAATAGACGATCGTCTTGTCGTCGGGCTGAACGAAGCCATAGAGCTCGTCGAGTTCGGCGCGGCTGCGGAACCGCCCGTTGTCTCTTGCCGCCTTGCCCCATGGGATCGAGCGGGCGGTCGGGATGTGCCCGCCGCGCAGCGCGCCTTCCTCGGGGTAGTCAGGCATGTGCGTGCGTTCGCCGGTGAACTCCTGGGGGGAGCGCACATCGATCAGCGGCTGTCTGCCAAGAATGGCCAGCACTTCGTCCTTGAAGGCGCGGATCGGCGCGTCGTCGCGCTCGACGACGGGGTAGCCGGTGGTCTGCTTGGATGGCACGTCCAGCGTGGTGTCGCGGCCGTCGGAGATCCACAGGTCGCGGCCGCCGTCGAGCAGTCGCACGTCGGGGTGGCCGAACAGGGTGAACACCCACAGCGCGTAGGCGGCCCACCAGTTGCTCTTGTCGCCGTAGATCACCACGGTGTCGTCACGCGAGACGCCCTTGCGGTCCATCAATTCGGCGAACTGGGCACCATTGATGTAGTCGCGGACATGGGGGTCGTTGAGGTCGGTGTGCCAGTCGATCTTCACCGCGCCGGGAATGTGGCCGGTGTCGTAAAGCAGCACGTCTTCATCGGACTCGACGATGACCAGGCCGGGGCGACCAAGGTTCGCCGACAACCAGTCGGCGGTGACCAGGCGTTCCGGGTGGGCGTACGACTGCAGGGCGGGATCGGGGTCGGCTGGCAACGGCACACTCCGAGCCTACCCACCTGCGCGGCCGTGCGTTAGCCGGTAAGTGGGTTGGTCGCCCACAGGGATTCGACGGACAAACCAGCAAGCGTGAGCAGGCGTCGGGTCAGGGGAAGGCTGATGCCGATGACGGAAGACGGGTCGCCGTCGACTCCGTCGATGAACCATCCGCCGAGGCCATCCAGCGTGAATCCGCCTGCTACGGCGGTCGGTTCACCACTCTCGACGTAAGCGTCTAAGTCGCTCGCCGACGGCACGCCGAACCTGACAGTGGTAACGACGGCGTCGGAAGCATGGTAGGTAACCACGTTGTCCCACAGTCGAATTAGACAATGCCCGGTGTAGAGCCGGCCCGTCTTACCGGCCATCTGCCGCCATCCCCGCCGGGCGGCGTCCGGCGACTCCGGTTTACCCAACAGCGCCCCATCGCGGTACAGCATCGAATCACAGCCGATCACAACACAATCGGCTCCGACATCGGGATCCAAAGAGTGGGCCACGGCATCGGCCTTGGCGGCGGCCAGCGCGGTAGTCACGTGCTCGGGCGTGGCGTCAGGGTCGAGCCCCGCGACGACCGCGTCCTCGTCCACGCCAGAGACGATGACGAGCGGACTGATTCCCGCCTGGCGCAACACTTTACGGCGGCCTGAGGAGGCCGACGCAAGCACCAACCGGGTCATTTCCGCATGTGCGTCCGCTCCAGCAGCGTCACCCGCTGCCAGCTGAAAGTCGGGTAGCGCAGCCGGTCGACCGGATGGCCCCACAGGTTCTGCTCGGCTTCGCGAGGCTCGACTGGCGCGCCCGACGCGCTCGCGAGCACGGCGATAACCGCGGCAAGCTCCTCTTCCGTCGGGTTGCCCTTGACGACGTTGATATGAGGCTCGTGATGCTGTTCGTCACTCACAGTGGAATGTTCCCGTGTTTCTTCGGCGGAATCTGGCTGATTTTGCGCTCGAGCAGGCGCAGTGCGGTGGCCACATAACCACGCGTGTGCGACGGCGGGATGACCGCGTCGACGTAGCCGCGCTCGGCGGCGATGTACGGGTTGACGAGGGTGTCCTCGTAGTCCTGCTGCAGCTCCAGGCGCAGCGCGTCGACATCCTTGCCCTCCTTGGCGGCTTCCTTGAGCTGCTGGCGGTAGACGAAGCCGACGGCGCCGGACGCGCCCATGACGGCGATCTGGGCGGTCGGCCACGCGACGTTGACATCCGCGCCCATTTCCTTGGAGCCCATCACGCAGTAGGCGCCGCCGTAGGCCTTGCGGGTGATCACGGTGACCTTGGCGACGGTGGCCTCGCCGTAGGCGTAGAGCAGCTTGGCGCCGCGCCGGATGATGCCGTTGTATTCCTGGTCGGTGCCGGGCAGGAAGCCGGGCACGTCGACAAGCATGACGATCGGAATGTTGAAGCAGTCGCAGGTGCGGATGAACCGGGCCGCTTTCTCCGAGGCGTTGATGTCCAGGCAGCCGGCGAACTGGGTGGGTTGGTTGGCGACGATGCCGACCGGACGGCCGTCCACGCGGCCGAAGCCGACGATGATGTTGGTCGCGTAGCCGGCCTGCACCTCGAGGAATTCGTCGTCGTCGAGGATGCGGGTGATGACCTCATGCATGTCGTACGGCTGGTTCGGCGAATCCGGGATCAGGGTGTCCAGCTCAAGGTCCTCGTCGTTGAGGTTGTCCTCAATGGACCCTCCGGGCACCGGCACCGGATACCGCGGCGGATCGGAGTAGTTGTTGCTCGGCAGATAGCTCAGCAGATCGCGGACGTAGTCGAAGGCGTCCTGTTCGCCGGATGCGACGTAGTGCGCAAGGCCCGACTTGGTCATGTGGGTGTGCGCGCCGCCAAGCTCCTCCATCGTCACCTCTTCGCCGGTGACCGTCTTGATGACGTCCGGCCCGGTGATGAACATCTGGCTGGTCTGGTCGACCATGACCACGAAGTCGGTCAGCGCGGGGGAGTAGACATGGCCGCCTGCCGCGGCACCCATGATCAGCGAGATCTGCGGGATGACGCCTGAGGCCAGGATGTTGTTGTGGAAGATGTTGCTGTACAGACCAAGTGAAACCACGCCCTCTTGGATGCGTGCGCCCGCGCCGTCGTTGATGCCGATCAGCGGGCGGCCGGTCTTGATGGCCAGCTCCTGCACCTTGACGATCTTCTCGCCGTACACCTCGCCGAGGCTGCCGCCGAACACCGTCGCATCCTGGCTGAAGATGCACACGTCGCGGCCGTCGATGGTGCCGTAGCCGGTGACCACACCGTCGCCCAGCGGCCGGTTGTCCTGCAGCCCGAAGTTCGTGCTGCGGTGTTTGGCCAGCGCATCGAGCTCGACGAACGAGTCCTCGTCGAGCAGCGCCAGAATGCGCTCGCGTGCGGTCAGCTTGCCCCTGGCGTGCGTCTTCTCGACCGCCGCTTCACCGACCGGGTGCAGCGTCTCTTCGGACCGCTTGCGCAGATCTGCCAGCTTGCCCGCGGTCGTGTGGATATCGATCTCGTGCTGTGCGGCAGGCTCGGCGGAGTGCTCGGAAACGCTCGTCATGGTCGTGATGGTATCGGCACCGGCCGGGCCCGTTCGACTGCGCCCGGGTCTGGGTGAAAGAACCAGGCGTCGTTCGGCGCGGTGACCAGAACCGCTGTCGGACAGGACGAGGCTACGGTCGGCGCGGTGGGCCGCGCGATGTTTTTCCTGCTCGCGCAATCTAGGCTGACGGGGATGCATCGCGACCAACTCCGGCTACCTCTTGACGCGGTGTCCCTGCGGGAAGCGCTCACCGGGCACGATTTGCCGTGGCGCCGACTCGATGTCGTCGCCGAAACGGGTTCGACCAATGCCGATCTGCTCGCCAGGGCAGCGGCCGGCGACGACATCGACGGTGCGGTGTTGATCGCAGAGCACCAGACCAGCGGCCGGGGGCGGGGCGGGCGGACGTGGTTAGGGGTGCCCAGCGCGCTGATCACGATGTCGGTCGGCGTTTCGACCCGGGGCGTCTCCTCCGAGACCTGGGGCTGGGTACCGCTCATGACCGGTGTCGCAGTGGTGGATGCCGTCGCGGCCGTGACGGGTGTGCGGGCGGGGCTGAAATGGCCGAACGATGTACTGGTCGGCGATGGAAAGCTGGCGGGCATTCTGGCCGAGGTGGCGACTCCGGCGCCTGTGATCGTGGTCGGCGTCGGACTCAACGTCACGCTGCAGCCTGACGAGATCGCCGCACCAGGGGTTACGTCACTCTCGGCGCTCGGCCTGGATGCGGACCGAAACACATTGGTGCGCAACCTGCTTGGCAAATTAGCGGCGCGAATGTGGCACTGGCGGGATGCTGGCGGGGCTGATGCGGCTCTGATGGCCGACTATCGCGCATGCAGCGTCACCATCGGCTCTCGGGTGCGTGCCCTGATGCCAGGTGATCGAGACATTGTCGGCGATGCCGTCGCGGTGGATGAACAGGGCCGGCTGTGCATCGACGTGGGCGGTGCCATCGTGCCCGTATCGGCCGGCGACATCACCCATTTGCGGCCCGTCTCTGGATAGGCTCTTGGCGTGGGTTACCCGAGTAACGTGCTGGCCGCTGACGAACAGGTGGTGCTGCATCGCCATCCGCATTGGAAGCGGCTGATCTTCCCTGTGCTGATCCTCTTGGTGGTCACCGCGGTCGCGGCGTTCGGCGCTGGGTTCGTCAATCAGACCGACTGGCAATCCACCGCGAAGAATGTGGTGTTGCTGGTCATCTTGGCCGTCTGGTTGGTCATCGTCGGGTGGTTGACGGTGTGGCCGTTCTTGAATTGGTGGACAACGCATTTCGTCATCACTGACCGGCGGGTGATGTTTCGCCACGGGCTGTTGACCCGATCGGGTATCGACATACCGCTGGCGCGGATCAACAGCGTCGAGTTTCGGCACGGGTTGCTGGACCGCGTGTTGCGCACCGGCACGTTGATAATCGAATCGGCGTCGCAAGATCCCCTCGAGTTCCACGACATTCCGCGCGTGGAGCGGGTGCACTCACTGCTGTATCACGAAGTCTTCGACACCCTGGGCTCGGAGGAATCGCCGAGCTGAGCCAGCCGGCGCATCCGCCGGGTGGGGCGACGCAGCGGCGTCACAGTGCCGTTTTCGTGCCCGCGTTCGTACTCGTCCTCCAAGGCCTCGGCGATGCCGCCGGCGGTGAGCGTGGACTCGATCGACTTCTCCGGGCTGTGGCCGAAGTCGTCTGGGAAAACCCAGCGGCGGAACGCCCAGAACCGGAAACCCATCTGCAGCAGGTTGCCGATGATGTACGCGGAGACGAAGTCGGCGATGTTCTCCACCGTCAGCGACACATCGGGCACGCGCAACAGCAGCACATAGCTGGAGAACCACAGCGGGGCCATGGACAGCAACACCCCGACGCCGCTGAACGCGAAGAACAGCAGCGCCTCGTGGTGGCGCTCGCGGCCGCCGCGGTTTTGGAAACTCCATTCGCGGTTGAGGATGTAGGACGCGATCACCGCGACGATGCCCGCGATGATCTTCGCCGTGACGGGCTTGGGCTCGAGGACCGTGAGCTTGAGCGTGTAGAACACCGCCGAGTCGATGATGAAGGTCGTCGCGCCAACGATCGCGAACTTGATCAGTTCGTGGTGCCGCTCGAAGTACGGCCGGATCGGGCGGGGCAGCCTTGCGATCGTGGCATCGGTGAAGGACACAACAGCGCAGTCTACGGAAATACGGCAGGGTACGCGTACCCGTGCAGGTCACGGTAGGTAAAGCCACCTGAGCCGGCTGGCGGCGACATCAAGCCGCGGTCACGGTCATGACACCATATTGCTGTGCCACACAACCCGAGCGCGCCCGCTGTGGTGACCATGGTCGGTGGTGGCCAGCTGGCCAGGATGACCCATCAGGCGGCGATCGCACTTGGTCAGACACTGCGCGTGCTGGCAGCGCGTCCGGACGACCCGGCTGCGCAGGTCACCCCCGACGTGGTGATCGGAGCGCATACCGACCTGGACGCGCTGCGGAAGGCGGCGGACGGGGCGGACGCGCTGACCTTCGATCACGAGCACGTGCCGACCGAACTGCTGGAGAAGCTCGTCGCCGACGGGGTGAACGTGGCCCCGCCGCCGTCCGCCCTTATCCATGCCCAGGACAAGCTCGTGATGCGGCGGCGGCTGGAGGCGCTCGGCGCACCGGTACCGCGATTCGCCGCGGTAACCGATGTCGCCGACGTCGACGCGTTCGCCGGGCGCGTCGGCACCGACATCGTGGTCAAGACGGTGCGTGGCGGCTACGACGGCCGCGGCGTGACGCTGGCCCGTGACGTCGCCGAGGCGCGTGATGTCGCGGGCCGCTACCTGGCCGACGGCGCAGCGGTGCTGGTCGAGGAGAAAGTAGCCATGCGGCGCGAGCTGGCCGCGCTGGTGGCACGGTCACCGTTCGGGCAGGGCGCGGCATGGCCGGTGGTACAGACCGTGCAGCGCGACGGCATCTGCGTCGAGGTGATCGCGCCCGCGCCGCGCCTTGGCGCCGAATTGGGCAGCGCAGCAGGGCAACTCGCGCTGCGGCTGGCCGACGCACTCGGTGTGGTCGGCGTGTTGGCGGTCGAGCTGTTCGAGACGGTCGACGGCCGGCTCGTGGTCAACGAATTGGCGATGCGTCCGCACAACTCCGGGCATTGGAGCATGGACGGCGCGCGCACCAGCCAGTTCGAACAGCACCTTCGGGCGGTGCTCGACTATCCGCTGGGCGATACCTCACCGATCGTGCCGGTTACCGTGATGGCGAATGTGCTTGGCGCGCAACAACCTGTCGCGATGAGCATGGACGAGCGGCTGCATCACCTGTTCGGCAGGATGCCGGAGGCCAGGGTCCACCTGTACGGCAAGGACGAGCGGCCCGGCCGCAAGATCGGCCACGTCAACATCCTCGGAGCGTCGAGCGGCTCGCTCGCCGACGACGCGTACGTCGGAGATGTGCGGGAACGTGCGACCCGGGCCGCACACTGGTTGTCGCACGCCGAGTGGACCGACGGATGGAGTGAACATGACTAGTCGGACGACGATCAAGCGGCGAGGTACGAGCCGCGTTCG
>DASQCE010000121.1:0-2606 GCA_035634855.1 Mycobacterium sp. | reverse complement strand
TCCCCGCCGTCGTCATCGACGGTGCCGACCTGGATGCCCGCTCGGATCTGCTCTATGGCGCCTATCTTGCGGGCAGCGCGTTCGCCGTCGCGGGTTCGGGACTGCATCACAAGATCTGCCATGTGCTCGGCGGCGCCTACGACCTGCCGCACGCCGAAACGCACGCGATCGTGCTGCCGCACGTCCTGGCGTTCAACGCGCCCGGCGCGACCTCCGCCGCTGCACGCATTGGCCGCGCCCTTGATACTGCCGACCCCGTTGCCGGCCTGCAGAGCCTGTCGAAACGGGTCGGCATCCCAACGGGGCTGCGCGACATCGGATTACGCAACGGCCAACTGGACGAGGCGGTTGCCTTGATCGAGCCCGCGGTCCCGGCCGACAACCCGGTTCCGGTGACCATGGTCGCCCTGCGTTCGCTGCTCGAGGCGGCGTGGTCGGGTGAGGCGGAGGAGGAGAAACCGTGAGCATGCAACACGTTCGAGAACAGGCCGTCACCGAGGAGGTGATCTTGAGTTTCGCCGGCGCCCCCTCAGAACGCTTGCGCGAGGTGATGAGCAGCCTGGTCCGGCATCTGCACGATTTCGCGCGCGAGGTCCGGCTCACCGAGGCGGAATGGCAGCGCGGCATCGACTTCCTCACCCGAGTGGGCCATACCACGACGGATAAGCGGCAGGAGTTCATTCTGTTGTCCGACGTGCTAGGCCTGTCCATGCTGACCGTCGCGGTCAACGCGCCGGCCACGGCAGGCGCCACCGAATCCACCGTGTTCGGACCGTTCTTCGTCGAGGACGCGCCCGAAGTGCCGCTGGGCGGCGACATTGCCCGCGGCGCAAAGGGTCGCCCGTGTTATGTCTCCGGGACCGTCTGCTCCGCCGATGGCACGCCGCTGCCGGGAGCGCGGATCGAGGTCTGGGAAGCCGACGAGGACGGCTTCTACGACGTCCAGTACGACGACGATCGCAGCGCCGGCCGTGCCTGGCAGCACGCCGGAGCCAACGGCGAATACCGCTTCTGGTCCGTGCTACCCGCGCCCTATCCGATTCCCTACGACGGACCGGTCGGCGATCTGCTGCGAGCCGCCGACCGCAGCCCGATGCGCCCCGCGCATCTGCACTACAAGGTCGACGCCCCCGGGCACCGCACCCTGATCACGCACATCTTCGTCGCGGGCGACAAGTACCTGGCGTCCGACGCGGTATTCGGCGTCAAGAACAGCCTGATCGTCGACGCCACCGAACATCCCGCAGGAACCGCGCCTGACGGCAGTCCCATCGACCGTCCCTACCACCAGATCGACTTCGACATCGTACTTGCACCACAGGAGGATCCGTCATGACCATCCCGTCCGACGCCGCGGCCGGCGCCCCGCTCGACACCGCTCCCGCGGTTCCGTCCGGAGATCTGGAAACCGATGTGCTGATCATCGGCAGCGGCCCGGCCGGCGGCGCTGCCGCGCTGGCGCTCGCCACCCTCGGGGTCGAGCACATGGTGCTGACCAAGTACCGGTGGACGGCGAACACGCCGCGCGCCCACATCACCAACCAGCGCACGATGGAGGTGTTTCGCGATCTCGCCATCGAGGAGGACGTGCTGGCCCAGGCCGCGCCGCACGAGCTGATGGGCGAAACCGTGTTCTGTACCAGCCTCACCGGCGACGAGTTGGGCCGGGTGCGGGCGTGGGGAACGCACCCGGCGCGCGAGGCGGACTACATCCAGGCCAGCCCGACCCTCAACTGCGATATCCCGCAAACGCTGCTGGAGCCGATCATCGTGGGGCACGCGGCAACCCGGGGCAGCCGGATCCGTTTCGACACCGAGTATCTGGGCCTCACCCAGGACGCCGACGGCGTGGACGTGCAGGTGCGTGATCGAATCACCGGCGCCCGTTCCACAATTCGCGCCAAGTACGTCATCGGCGCCGACGGTGGCCGCAGCCAGGTGGCCGCGGACATCGGGCTGCCGTTCGAGGGACAGATGGACATCGCGGGCAGTATGAACATCGTCTTCCATGCCGACCTTTCGCACCTCGTGGAGCACCGGCCCAGCGTCCTGTACTGGGTGCTGCAACCCGGCGCGGACGTCGGCGGCATCGGTCTGGGGCTGGTCCGGATGGTGCGGCCGTGGAACGAATGGTTGATTGTCTGGGGATACGACATCACCCAGCCGCCGCCGGACGTCGATGACGAACTCGCAACCCGGATCGTGCACCAGCTGGTCGGCGACGACACCATCCCAGTGACCATCCGGTCGACTTCGTTGTGGGGCAACAACAAGATGTACGCCACGTCGTACCGATCCGGGCGGGTGTTCTGCGCCGGCGATGCGGTGCACCGCCATCCCCCGTCGAACGGATTGGGATCCAACACCTCCATCCAGGATGCCTACAACCTTGCGTGGAAGCTTGCCTACGTGCTGAAGGGCAAGGCTGGCGCGGGGCTGCTGGATTCCTACGACGCCGAGCGGGCGCCGGTCGGCAAGCAGATCGTGTTGCGGGCCAACAAGAGCATCGAGGAATTCGGCGCCATCCTGCAAGCGCTCGGGTTCGACGACACCAGCGATCCGGAGACGATGCAGGCGCGCATCGCCGACCGCGTGGACAACACGCC
>DASQCE010000120.1:0-9571 GCA_035634855.1 Mycobacterium sp. | reverse complement strand
CGCTGTCCGATCCGATTCACCCGACCGGCGGCATCACGATTCTGGGCGGGACGCTGGCGCCGGAGGGCGCCGTGGTGAAGTCGGCCGGCTTCGACTCAGACGTGTTCGAAGGCACCGCAAGGGTTTTCGAACGCGAGCGTGCTGCGCTGGACGCTCTCGAAGACGGCACCATCACCGCGGGCGACGTCGTGGTCATCCGCTACGAGGGCCCCAAGGGCGGACCCGGCATGCGCGAGATGCTCGCCATCACCGGCGCGATCAAGGGCGCGGGCCTCGGCAAGGATGTGCTGCTGATGACCGACGGCCGGTTCTCCGGCGGCACCACGGGGCTGTGTGTGGGACACATCGCGCCGGAGGCCGTCGATGGCGGGCCGATCGCGTTCCTTGCCGACGGTGACCGCATTCGCCTCGACGTGGCCAAGGGAACGCTGGACGTGCTTGTCGATCCGACCGAATTCGAAGCCCGCAAGGCGGGTTTCGAGCCACCGCCGCCGCGCTACACCACCGGCGTGCTGGCCAAGTACACCAAGCTGGTCGGTTCGGCGGCCGGCGGTGCGGTCTGCGGCTAGTCCTCAGTCGGCGAGCGGCCGTGTCTGTACGTGACACGCCGGCGTCGCGTGGCAATTTGCGGTCGCTCGCGGGCGGACAGGTGTCACTGAAGCTGTCGTAGAGCGCGGGCAGGAAGCCCGCGAGGTGGTTCATCTCCTGCGCGCAGTGCACCATGAGGTCGCGCGGGTCGGGCAATTGACGAGCCGCGACAGGCCGAAGCGCCCTGTCCGCCAACGACTTTCCAACTCGCAGCGTGGGGCGCCGTCCGTCCATCCAGAACCGTGACCGCATCTCCACGCCGTCGCGCGTCGAGCGGACATGATGGACGAGCCAGCCGACGTCGACAGGAATGTCACTCGACCCCGGCCGCGCGCAGATCGTCACCGCGTCCGTCGGTTTGAGGCCGAGCCTCGACGGCTCGACGAACTGGATAGCCGCTGCGCCGGCGATGAGCTCAGGTCATGGCCTCAGCGAGCGCCATCTCTCCTTCCAAGCGAAGCGATGTCGCCATTCGGCGATAGCGGTCTGCGTAATCGCGGTAGCCGGCTTCATCGCCGTTTGCCCGGGCAAGCAACGCATTCAGTCGCAACAACGCCAGTTCGTACACCACGAAATCCGGATCGGTTGGGATCGCCGCAAGCTTGTCCATCGCTGCCTGCGCCTCCCGCAAGTCGTCGTCGGCACCGCGCTGGAGCAGCGACTCCACCAGAACTCTGACCGCCGGCGCTCGAATGATCGATTCACCGTTGTCGAATTCTGCTTCGGCTACGGCCCGGGCGATCTCGATTGCGCCGTCGACGTCGCCGGTACCTGCCTTCTCCTTGGCGACTTCGAGGTCGATGAACTCGATCACCGCCATCGTGAAGCGCTCCCGCGCTGCGGACTCACGAGCCTGCGCCAACAACTCGAATCCCTCCGCGCGTTGGGGGCCGCCCTGCCTAACCAAGATCAGGCCGCGAACAAATCGGGCACATGCCAAGGCGAGGTCGTCACCGGACCGTTCGGTGACCTCGAGCAGTTCGGCGGTCTCTTGCAGTGCCGTCGCATCGGGCAGCGTGATACTCCCCAGGCCGCTGTACTTGTACAACGCCATCAAGCCACGCATCGTCGGGTCGAAGTCGCGGACCATCGTCGTGGCACGGTCGACGTCGTCCTTCCATCCCGGGTCCCCCAGGCAAGCGCGCGCCAGACCGCGCAGCATGATCGCGGTGGTCATCGGCGACCCGATGATGAGATCGCCCTTGCGGGCATCGCCGTCGGCGGCATCGATCATCAGTTGCGCCAGCCGGATGACTTCCTTTACCTCCCCGACCTGATACTTGGCACCCAGCGCCACATACAGCAGACCCACCGTCAGCGTCGGGTCACCAAGTGACTCGATCAGACCAATCAATTCGGTAGCCAGGCGGCTGGACTCGCGATAGCAGCCGTGCACGAGCAGGGCCGACGCTTGCCCCGCCATCCCGATGGCCAGCGATACTTTGTCGTCGCCGTCACCCGCGAGTTCGCGAAGTTCATCGAAACCGGTGTCGGCAAGGCGCCCACCTGCCCGCCAGGAACTCAGGCACATCAGCGTCCGGGGTGCGATCCGCATCCTGAGCCGGTCCGGATCGCTGTCCGGCAACCTGTCGGCGACCTGCCGTGCCCTTTGCCAGCTGAGCCGGGCCGCGGTGATATCGCGGTTCGTCGACCAAGTTCCGGCCCGCATATGCCAGGCGAACGCCTCGTGCAGATCTCCTGCCGCCTCGAGATGCTCGGCGATCAGGGCGGCGTTCTCGTCGAGCGACTCTAGGTTGCGCTGCTCGATTGCCGCGGCCAGCCTGCGGTGCAGCTCGGCGCGGTCCGTTTTCAGTTGCGACTCGTAGGCCACCTTGCGCACCAATGGATGACGAAATGCGAATTCGGCGCGCGGCGTGAACATCACCTGATCGATCAGTTCCGCGTCGACCAGTTCGCCGAGCGCCACATCGGTTCCCAGGCTGGTCAGCAGGTCCGAGCCGAACCGAATCCCGATCACCGCCGCGGCGCTCAGCGTCCGTTTGGCGCCTTCGTCGAGTCGGTCGATGCGTGCGGCGATAGTGGCCTGAAGGGTGGGTGGCACACCAAGTTCTCCGACGTTGCCGCTCGACTTGTACGCGCCTCGCTCGCCGCGCAGGACGCCGCGTTCGGCGAGGTCGCGCACGATCTCCTCGGCGAAGAAGGGGTTACCGGCGGCCCGTTCGGCGATGAGGTCGGCCAGTCCCTGAAGCGATGGGTGCAGGCCCAGCAACTCACCGATCAGCTCTGCGGCTTGCGTATTGCTCAATGGGCGCAACGCTATGGTGTGCGCGCCATGCACCCTGGCCAGCGCACCTTCGTACTCGGGGCGATAGGTGATCAGCACGACCGAGTGGGTCTGCGGGACGACCGCCAGGAAGTCACCAAGCATCGACTCACTGACTTCGTCGATCCAGTGCGCATCCTCGATCACATAGATGCCGGGCTCCTCGCGCGTCAGCGACGCACCGTTGACCAGGGCGGTCATTCGGCGCCGGCGGGCGCCTGCGTCGACGTTGGGTAGCGCCACGTTGGGATCCGCGATGCCAAGCAGGTCATCCAGCAACAGCAGATTCTCGGGATCGGTGTCAGGTACCAGGGTGCGGACGTGTGTCCGGGCTGCTACGGCGTCGAGACCGTTGACCCCGAAGCCCGCCCGCAACAACGGCGCAACCACGTGGAAGGGGATATCGCTGGCGTGGGACTCGCAGTAAGTGGTGAACACTTCGACACCGCGGTCCGCGGCCAGCGCCGCAGCCTCACGAACCATGCGGCTCTTGCCGATTCCCGGCGGCCCCACCACGTTGACGACGCAACCGGCGCCAGCGATCGCCTCGTCAAGAACGCAGGAGATGTTGTTCAGCTCCCAGATGCGGCCGACCAGTTTCGGGTCGTGACGGCGCTGGTGTTCGTGTTCAACGGCCATCGACAGCAACCGCCGTGCCAAGACCAGCTGGTCGGTTCCTTTGACATGCACCATCTCGGGGTCGCCAACCACCGCGACCTCCTGGATGAGTCGCGCTGTCGATTCGCTGACCACCGCTGTGCCCGGCGACGCCACCGATTCCATCCGCTGGGCCATCCCGACGTGTTCGCCCACCGCCGTGTAGCCCAGCCCCTTCGAGCCGACCTCGCCGGTGATCACTTCGCCGGAGTTGAGGCCGATCCGCACCTGCAGCGAAACGCCGTCATGGTGTTCGACTTCGGCGGATAACCGCGCCACCTCATCCTGAATTTCCAGCGCGGCCAAACACGCACGAACGGCGTGATCCTCGAGCGCGACGGGGGCACCGAACACGGCCATGACGCCGTCGCCGGTGAACTTGTCCACTGTGCCGCTCAGGTGTTGCACGACCTGCGTCGACCGGTTGACCAACTCCGTCATGACTTCGCGCAACCGCTCCGCACCGAGCGTCGCAGCGAGCTCCATCGAGTGCACCACATCGGCGAACAGCACGGTCACTTGCTTGTACTCGGCCGGTTTTGTCGCCATCGCGATGGGCGTGCCGCACTCGTCGCAGAACTTGGCGCCCGCCCGCAGTTCAGTGCCACACGCCGCGCACTCCGTCGGCGCCGCCGTGTGGGCGGAGACTTCCCCGCTGTCGCCCACGTCAATATCTTGACACTCACCCGCTCCGAAACGGGCAATTTGGCCAGGGAGAGGCGCCCGCTCCTACTCGACCGGTTCCTTGACGATCGCCACGGCGAAGCCGTCCCAGCCCTTGGTGCCAACCGTCTGAATCGCCGCCGCCTCCAGCCTCGGGTTTGCGCCCATCATCTCCAGCATGTCGCGCACGGCGCGGGCCTGCAGGTCATCGGCCGCCGGGTCGAGGACGCGTCCGGAGCGGGCGATGTTGTCCACCACGATGATTGAGCCCGGCGCGGCGAGCTTGATCGCCCACTCGACGTAGGCGATGTTGTTCTCCTTGTCGGCGTCGATGAAGATCAGATCGTACGTTTCGCCACGGCCGGCCAGCGTCGGCAGCGTGTCCAGCGCGGCGCCGACGATCACCTCGACACGGTCGTCGACCCCGGCGCGCGCCAGGTTCTCCCGCGCCACCTCGGCATGCTTGGGTTCGTATTCGAGCGTGACTACCCGGCCGCCAGGACCGACGGCGCGGGCCAATTGGATGGTGCTGTATCCCGCGAGCGTGCCGATCTCGAGCACCCGCGTGGCGCGCATGGCCGTGGCGACTATGAACAACAGCTTTCCGTGTTGGGCGGATACCTCGATCGCCGGCATCCCGGCGGCTGTACCAGCCTCGCGCGCCGACGTCAGCGCATCGTCCTCCGTCTGCAGCACGCGGTTGAACAGCTCGTCGAGCGCCATCGGATCCGGCTCCGCCACGCGACAAACGCTACCGCACAGCCTCTTTGGCGTATACGACCCGTAACACGTGGCCGACCTCGGGGCCCATCACCGCTTCGGCGAGTTCGCAGAAGGTCGCGACGAACTCCGGACCGTGCGGCGGCTCGGCGTCGCACAGGTGGTGGGCGATCTCGTGCAACACCACCAGCTCGCGCAATGCCCACGTCGAGCGACCGTCGGGCACCGCGATCGCCGCACCGTCATCGAAGCGTTCATAGTGGGCGGCGGTGGCCCCGCGTCGTGCCCGGACCGTCAGCATGCCTGCGGCCGACCAGCGAGCCCGGACGGCGGGATGGGCCAGTACGTTGTCGACGTAACGCTGTACCGAGGGCGCCGACGCGAACCGCGCTTCCGGCGGCAGGGTCAGCTGCGTGCCGAAGAACTCGACGACGTTGTTGCCGCGCTCGGCAGCGCGGTCGAACAGCGTCCGTACAAATTCCTCAGCGGCATAGACCCTTGCCCGCTGCGTGTCGCGTGGCGTCACGTCTCCAATGCGGAGCGGGCCCCGGCCAACTCATGGCTGTTACCCAGCCGGGCCCTCCGGCCGGCTTTGTCGCCCGCGCGTCGTGCTGCTGACGAATATCCTGCCGTCGCGCTGGTGGCCCGCCACGTGCCGCGTGCCGGCGACGTCTCGCGGTAGAAGTCCTTCAGCTCGAGATCCTTGTCCCGCAACGCGATAGCGGTACCAGGACGGCTGTTGCGGCCCTTGGTGGCTTCGCGCTGCGCCTGCTCACGCGCCTCGGCCAGTCGGTGACCGACGCGCGCGCCGAACGCGAGCTGGAAGTTGATCCGCGCGGTGATCGTCGGCGTCGGCCGGTGCGCTCCCGACGTGATGTAGGCCTCCGACGCCCGCACCATCTGCAGCACCAGGCTGGCGTACAGCGCGTGGATGGCGTCGATGTCCTCGGCGAAACCGTACGCGTAGACGAACGTCGAGTTCGACGCGACGTCGCACTTAACGTCATTGGCGTGCGCGATCACCGTGAACAGCTGCACGTAGGTGCGCAGCCCGCGGGTACCGGCGTTGCCGATGGTGACGGTGCGCTGCACCGGCGTCTGCGCCTTCGTGCGCTTGTCCGAATGTGCACGGGCGACCGCGAGGTCGATCGACGTCGCCGTGGCCAAACGTTGGGCGGCGGCCATGAACGCGTCGGCTTCGTGTTGGTTGTCGGTGCCCTCGGCCTGGCGAAGCAGCGCGGCGATACGCGCCAGCATCTTGTCGTCAGTCATGCGCGATTCGTCCCCCTGCCCCGGGGGCGGGCGAAACGCCCTGCTTCTCGCTCGAAAGTCATGTCGCCAGATTAGGGCTACTGGCCGACAAAGACGTCGAGCGCCGTGACCACCTGTGGAGAAAGCGGTGCCGGCTTGGTGAGGTTGGCGATGCTGTCGCTGGGATCGTCGTGCAGCACATGGTTGACGCCCTTTAGTTCGACGACCTTGAGCGCGGTGTGTTTGAGTGCGTCGATCAGGGGCTGCTCTGTTCCGCACTTGGCCTGACTGTCGGTGTCCGAGCACGTCAACAAGACGGGAGTGCCTGCGGGTACCTTCGCCGCGAGCGCCACCGGGTCGATCTTGTCGGCCTCGGCGACGGCTTTCACGTTGCCAGGGTTGACGATGGCGTTCAGCCCCTCCGGCAACTTGTCGGGCACGGTGCCTTTGGTCCGGATTTCATCGACGGCCGCCAGCCACGTATCCAGTGTCTGGGGACTCGCGTCGCCGCGCACCCGATTGGTGATGATGTCGAGGTAGCGGCCGGAAAGCGGCTGAAACAGGCCCAGCGAGTGGATCTTTGGCGCGCCGGGCGTGGTATCGGTCGCCAGCGTCATCGCATGGATGATGCCCTCACCGAGGCCGTACACCGAGATCTTCGCCTTATCGGTTCCGGGCTGATCGGCGAGGTACCGAACCGCAGCGCCGGCGCCGGTGGTGTAGACGGCGCTGACGACGTCATTCGGCCGGTTCTGGTATGGACCGAGGCCGGTCTTGCCCGTACCGACCTTGTCGTAGCGCAGGCTGGCGACGCCTTGGTCTGAAAGCTGTTCGGCCAGTTGACGCATGTTGCCGATGGGGCCGACGACCGCGTTGTCGCCGTTGCGGTCGGTCGGCCCGCTTTCGGATATCAGCAGCGCCGCGGGCCCCGGCCCGGCGTCGTGCTGGTGCCGGTACGTGCCGTGGATGGTCAGGCCGTCGGCGTCGAAGCTGACGTCGTCGTCGACCCAGGGATGCTGGTCACCGGATGAGCAGCCAGCCAGCGCCAGCGCCAGCGAAACGGCAAGAACGACAATGCGTTTCAAACGCGAACCTCGATCCATGACGTGACGTCGTCGAGCACCAAGGCGCGTTCGGGCTCATTGAACACCTCGTGGTACAGCTCGGGGTAGACCTTCAGGTGCACATCAGTGGAACCTACGCATTCGACAAGGTGCCTGCTGCCGTCGACGGGGACCAGCTTGTCCTGCTCGCCATGCACGACGAGCAGCGGCGCGGTCAGGGTTCCCGCGCGCTGCGGCATGGTCTCGCCGACGCCCAGCAACGCGCGGGCGATGCCGGCGGGCAGCTTGCCGTGGTGGACCAGCGGGTCGGCGTTGTAGGCGGCCACCACCTCGGGGTCGCGGGATACCGCATCGGTGGGCAACTGTTCGACGGGCAGGCCTGGCGTGATCTTGCCCAAGAGCTTGGCGGTGAAGACCATCACCTGCGACACGGCGTCCCGGGCGTCGACGGCCGGGCCGGACAACACCATCGCGGCGTAGTCGTCGGGATGCTCGACGCCGTAGGCGAACACGATGCCGCCACCCATACTGTGGCCCAGCACGACCCGCTTCAGCCCGGGGTGGTCGGCGGCGGCAATGCCGACCAGGGTGTGGAAGTCGTCGGTGTATTCGGAGATGTCGCGCAGGTAGACCCGCTTGCCGCCGGAACGGCCGTGACCGCGATGGTCCAGCGCATAGGTGATGAGGCCGGACTCACCGAACCGCTGCGCGACGTGGTCGTAGCGACGGGCGTGCTCGGCGTACCCGTGCGCCAGCACGACGACCCCTTTCGGCTCGATATCGGGTGTCCATACGTCGTAGACGATCCGCACGCCGCCGACACCGTCGAAGCTGCGTTCCTTGCGGGTAGTGGCCATCAGGGGAGAGTAGCGAGTGCGTGTCGGTCGGTCTGCGTAAGCTCGGCCACGTGACCGTCCTCGCCCATGAAACCGATGACGAGTTCCTCCTCAAGGCAGAACCTCACCGGCGTGAATTGCTTGCCCACTGCTACCGGATGACCGGTTCACTGCATGACGCCGAGGACCTGGTCCAGGAAACCTATCTGCGGGCGTGGAAGGCCTACAGCGGGTTCAAGGGCCAGTCCTCATTGCGGACATGGCTGTACCGGATCGCCACCAACACATGCCTGACGGCGCTCGACTCACGGCAGCGCCGCCCGTTGCCTACGGGGTTGGGCGCGCCGAGTTCGGATGCGGCGGGTGAGCTGGTGGAACGCAACGAACTGCCGTGGCTTGAGCCGCTGCCGGATCAACATGATGACCCTGCTGATCCCTCGACGATCGTCGGTCACCGGGAGTCGGTGCGGCTGGCGTTCGTGGCGGCGCTGCAGCATCTGTCGCCGCGGCAGCGGGCGGTGCTGGTATTGCGCGACGTGCTGCAGTGGAAGGCGGCCGAGGTGGGCGAGGCCATCGGTGCGTCGACGGCCGCGGTAAACAGCCTGCTGCAGCGGGCGCGCGCGCAGCTCGACGCGGTCGGCCCCAGTGAAGACGAGCCGCTGGCCGAGCCGGATTCACCGGAGACCCGGGACCTGCTGGACCGCTACATCGCGGCGTTCGAGGCCTATGACATCGACGAGCTGGTGAAGCTCTTCACCGACGAGGCGATCTGGGAAATGCCTCCGTTCGACGGGTGGTATCAGGGGCCCGAAGCGATCGTCACGCTGACCCGGGTGCATTGCCCCGCCGAAGGGCCGGGCGATATGCGCTTCATCCGGACGACCGCCAACGGACAGTTGGCGGCGGCGCTGTACATGCTGAATCGCGAGAGCGGCAAGCACGAGGCGTTCCAGCTGCACGTGCTCGATATCCAGCCCGACGGGGTGTCGCATGTCGTGGCGTTCCTCGACACCTCACTGTTCGAGAAGTTCGGCCTGCCCGCCTCCCTCTAGTCGTCGAGTGGCCACTTATGCCACGCGATCGTCCAACATTCGTGCAATAACTAGCCACTCGACACCGGCTTGTAGCGGCTGCGCAGGCCCCGCCTAGTGACTGCGCCGAGTGGGAGCGCCTCGGTGCTCTCACGTTCACGCGCCCACGATGTGGGCCCGGTGCGACAACTTCGGCGCGTGAGCGACCGGTTATCCACAGCGCCCGCCGTGAGTGGCCAGGTATGACACTAAGAACCGCCAAAGTGAACAAGTGGCCATTCGTCGGACGATGAAGTCTAGCGAAGGCCAACGCCAGGTCAGATTACTAGGTGACGCGTATTTTGTAACGTGTTCTATGATCGCGACTCATGAAGACAAAAGGGGCTCTGCTTTGGGAGCTCAATTCACCATTTCGGATCGACGAGATCGAGGTCGGCGACCCGGTCGACGATGAAGTGCAGATCCGGCTGCACGCCG
>DASQCE010000119.1:0-13016 GCA_035634855.1 Mycobacterium sp. | reverse complement strand
TCGTGACCACCGGGAGCTTTGGCGCGTTCACGGCGAACCACGCAGGCGGTAGATACACCAGCTCGGTGCGATGTTTGAACTGCGACGCATCGTCTGGGATGGTCACAGGAACCAGCGCCCCGTGCGCCGGAGCGCCCTTGCCCCGCATCGCCATGACGGTGTCCAGATCGGTTTCATCGGGCAGTGGTCCCGCGGTCAACTCGTTCCAGGCGGCCTGAACCGTCGGGAAGTAGCCGACCCAGAGGTTCAGCGCCACCCCCGCACTGACCAGGCACAGCGGCACCGCCGCAAGCGATACCGTCCGGCGCCGCCAGCGGCTGTTGCGCCAACCGAGCACCGCGACGGCCAGCGCAACACCGGTCAGGCCCACCCAAATCCAGAGCGACGACGGCGCGGGATCTCCCGCAAGGCCCTGCGAATCGATGTACCAGTGGGTCCATGCCGCCAGGATCAGGCCGACGACGACCGCCACCGGCAGCCACACCAGCCGCCAACGTCGCGACCGCCAACCGATCGCCACCACCAGCACAACCGCGGCCACGGCCCACACTGTCGGCGGAAGCCACCCGTGCAACAAGGACAGGCCGTGCCGGTATCCGGCTGGCGCCTGCGCGGCCTCGCTTAACACCGTTGTCACACAGACATATTCACCAACGGTTCTGTGAACTTCCTGGCTAGCGGCTGGAAGCCCGGTCGGCGATTAGGAGTCGGCCGACACCACCGACGTGACGCGGTGAATCGCGAACTCGCGCACCCGGCCCGACGCGGGATCGTAAGCCGTCAGCTGGCCGCCGCGGACATTGATCGGCGCGACCACCCGCTGTGTGGCCACTCCGGCCGGATCGACGTATCCGATCACCACCGACGACTGCAGATGCGCCGCCTCCTGCAACTGGGAGATCGCGACGGCGGGGTCGAGGCGCATGTTTCCAAACGGTGCTGACGCCACCTTGCGCAGCACCGCGACGATCGCTCCAAGCGTCTGGCTGGTGGGTGTCGGCGCGAGACGGGGCGCGCGGCGGCGCGGCGGCGTGGGCACCCTGGCGCCGCGGGCACGCAAGTCGACGATCGCGCCGGTGGAGTCTTCGGCCGCAGGCGCGAAACCGGAGTCGCGCAGCGCGGCGAGCACTTCGGAGATCGGCGCTTGGGACACCGCGACCGTCGGTGCGAGCAGCCGCATCTCCAGCTGTTCGGCGGCGGGCGCCGCGACGGCCTGCGCGAGCAGCGCCGCATCCTCGCACCGCACAAACGATTGAGCCATGCCGACCCGCAGTTGCCCATGACGGCGCGCGACGTCATCGATCAGATATGTCAAGCCTTGCGGGACAGGTGTTTTCGAATGTCTGTTGAACAGCGCGTGCAGCTCACCGGCGGTGCGCCCGGTGTCGAGGGCCCGCCGGATCGATGCTTCGCTGATGCGGTACACCATCGCCGCGCCCGCCGATTCCACCGTCGCTACAGAAGCCAGTTGTTCGGCAAGGTCGCGCTCCAGCGGTCCTGGCACGATGACCGTCAGATCGGCCTGCAGCAGGAAGTGATCGATGGGCGCGGGCAGCGCCTTCTCCATCGCGGCGATGACACCGTCCGCCGGATCGGCGGCCAGCATCTTCCGCGCGGCCAAGGCGATCGCGCCGCGGCCCAGCACGCCCAACGCGTGCGCCTCTGTCAAGAGGTCGCCGACCGGGTCGGGCTGTAGCCGCACGGCCCAGCGGGGGCGTCGCCAGGTCATCGCGCGTGACGCAGAGGTGGCGTCGACGCCCGATCCGGCCGGCAGGTCGGCAAGGATCTCGAGCAACAGGCGTCGGTCTAGCGGGGCAGCCGTCGAGAACAGCGAATCCGATAGCGCCGCATAGGGTTTGCCGTCGGGGCCGCGGCTGCCAATCAGGCTCGGCCTTCCCGGTAAGTCCAGCCACGTCGTCGCCAGCAGGTGCCATTTGGAGGCCGTCGATGATTCGACGAACCGGTCGGCGGCCACCGTAGGCGCCCAGTACGGGCCGACGCCGTCATGTGGGTCGGGTTCCGGCATCCCGGCCGCGATCAGCCCTGCGGCCGACGACACCTCCAGGATCAGGCCGAGGCGGGCCTCGTCGATACCGGTGACCTTGGTCAGTCGCTTCATGTCGCGCACGCCCAGGCCGCCGCTGCGAAGCTCGGGAACCGGTGTGGCGCCGAGGGTTTCGAGCACCAGCTCGACCTCGCGGAGTAGATCGATCACCGCTCCGGCGGAAACCGCGTCAACGTCGGCGACGGTCGTGGCCGATACCGCCGGATCGGGTGGTGTCAGCTGCACCGGTCCGGGCAGCTCGCCGCGCATCACCTGACCGACCAGCCGCGGCAGAATCACGGTTTCGGTGTCCACCTGACGCAGCAGGCCTGCGGCCAGCAGTCGCTGCACAGGCCGGTCGGGCGGGGTGCCAGGCGCGGCGTCGCGGGTGCGGCCCATCGGCGAGCCCTCCAGCAGCCTGTGCAGCAGCTCGAGCTGCGGCCCGTCGAGCGCGTCCAGTCTTGCGGCGATGTCCGTCTGCTCGCTGTCCTCGACGATGGCCTGACCCGGATACCAGGGCAGGCCGGCCGCGGCTTCGGCGGCAACGCGCACGGTCGCGTCGCCCCACACCAGCGCGCGCTCACGCAAGTCTTCGACGGCGGCCGTGACGGTGTCTTCGCCGGCTCGCTCGCCGACAAGTGCCAGCAGCTTGGTGAGCGGGACTGCGGCGGTGTCCGCATGCAGAACGAGCAGCCCGTCGAGCACCGCCAGCCCCAGGAAGTCGAGCCCATCGGTGGCCGCCTTGACCGATTGACGGGCCTGCGCGCGGGCCGCCAGCGCCGCGATACTGCCCGGCGGCGGTTGTGTCAGGTCGGGCCGCAGCTCCAACAGCCGGATCAGCCGCTCGTCATCAAGCTCGGCCAGCCAGGCGCCGAGGGGGACGCCCGGAGTCGTTTCGGTCATTGCTGACCAGCGTAAGGCAGGCCGCTGGTGTCGCCACCGCTCGCGGCGCCTGCCACAATATGCACGTGGCTGAGAACAAGGCGGAGAAGAACCGATACGTCGACCCGGGCTGGCCCGAGCTCGACGGCGATGACGATCACGCGGTCAGCGAGCTGGCCACCGACCGCACCGGTGCGCTTTCGCCATTCGGTGAGGTCGAGTTTCCGCAGCCCGCCGACGACCTTCCATACGTCCACCCGATCACGGTGGTCAACAGGTAGCGGTGGCCGACCCCGCTGGTCGCCTTTCGCACCTCGACGAGTCGGGCGCGGCGCACATGGTCGACGTCACCGGTAAAGACGCCACCAAGCGCACCGCCGTCGCCGCAGGAACATTCCATACGACCGCTGACGTCGTTGCCCTGATCGCATCCGGGGGGCTACCCAAGGGCGACGCGGTGGCGACCGCACGGGTGGCCGGCATCCTGGCCGCCAAACGGACCAGCGACCTGATCCCGCTGTGCCACCCGCTCGCACTGACCGGTGTCGACGTCGACTTCGAGATCGGCGAGGCGACCATCGGCATCACCGCGACCGTGCGCACGACCGATCGCACCGGCGTCGAGATGGAGGCGCTGACGGCCGTCAGCGTCGCCGCGCTGACGCTCTATGACATGACCAAGGCCGTCGATCCCGCGGCCCGCATCGACGACATCCGGGTGCTACGCAAAGAGGGTGGCAAGACGGGCAGATGGACACGGTGATGAGCGCTTGCGCGAAGAACAGAGACTGGTGATGAGCGCTTGCGCGAAGAACAGAGACTGGTGATGAGCGCTTGCGCGAAGAACAGACAACGATGACCCGATCGGGACGCGTCGTCATCGCCTCCACACGGGCGGCGGCCGGTGTCTATGAGGACCGCACCGGCCCGATCATCGTCGACTGGCTCAATCAGCAGGGCGTCACCACGCCGGCGCCTGTGGTGGTGCCGGACGGCTCTGGCGTCGTCAAGGCGTTGTTCGCCGCGATCGGTGAAAACGTCGACGTGGTAATCACTTCCGGCGGAACCGGCATCTCGCCGACGGATCGCACGGCCGATGCCACCGCCGATATGGTCGACTATCAGATCCCCGGCCTTGCCGATGCGATCCGGCGCTCGGGCCTGCCGCATGTGCCGACGTCGGTGCTGTCCCGCGGCGTATGCGGCGTCAGGGGGCGCACGCTGATCGTCAACCTTCCCGGCTCCACCGGGGGAGTCAAAGACGGTCTTGGCGTGCTCGATGACGTCCTCCAGCATGCGCTCGATCAACTCAGCGGCAAGGACCACACCCGATGACCGCCGTCGTTCTGCGCGTCGAACTGACCGAGCAGCCGATCGAGCTGTCGGAATACGAGGCGCTGGTCGCACACGAATCGGCCGGAGCCGTCGTGGGATTCGCCGGCGTCGTTCGCGATCACGACGTCGGACGCACCGTGATCCGGCTGGAGTATTCCGCGCACCCCTCGGCGCAGCAGACTCTGGCGGACGTGGTCGCCGAGATCGCGGCCGACTGTCACGGTGTGCGCGCCATCGCGGTCAGCCACCGCGTGGGCACGCTGCAGATCGGCGACGCGGCACTGGTCGCTGCGGTCGCCGCGGACCACCGAGCAGCAGCGTTCGAGACGTGCGCGCGACTGGTCGACACCGTCAAGGCCCGGCTACCGGTATGGAAGCACCAGTTCTTCGCCGACGGCTCCGACGAGTGGGTGAATTCGGCCTGAGCGCTTAGGCGGGTGGCAGGACCGGCGGTGCGTCGGGTGCCGGCGGCGCTGCCGGATCGGCCGGAGGCGGCGGGGTGACCGGCACGTTCGGGCCAGGTGCCTGCTCCGGGTACGGCGTGTTCATCCCGCGTTGGGACAGCCCCATGATCAACGCGTCTTTACCGCTGATGTCATGGCTCTGGACCGCTTGCCACAGGTCCTTGAGGTAGCTGACATTGGGGCCGTCTGCGCCATTCGCGCTCGGATCCAATGTCGAGCCCGGCGGCAGGCTGTCCGGGCTCGCCAGGTGCGGGACGCCGTCCGGAAGCGCGGGCAGGGCCGCGGCAGGATCGGTCATCGCCTGGTTGGCCGCGTCGAAGGCCGGGCCGGGAATGTTGACATCGTTGAGCGGGGCCAGCGGGTCAGGTGCGGGTGCCGCGACCGCCCCCGGCGCGGGCGGCGCCGGGGGGGCGGGCGGGAGCGGCGGCAGTACGGGATCGAGCGGCGCTGGAGCGTGCATGGTCCACTCTTGGGGCTGATCGGAGGGTGGCGCTGCGACGTCCCAGTTGTCGCCGAGCGCGACGGCCGTGTCGTCGACCGGCGGAGCGTCGACGGGCGGCGGAGAAGGCAGCGGCGCGTCGAGGGCGACGTCGATGACAGGTCCCTCGGCAGGCGGAGGCGGCAGCGGCGCATCCAGCGGAGCGGGATCGGGTGCAGGCGCGTCGGGCAGCGGGGCCGACAGCGCGTCAATCGGCGCAGACTGTGGCGGTGGCGGGGGAGCGAACGGATCGATCGGCGGCGGGGGCGGCAGTTCGCCGTTGACAACGGAGTTGTCGAGGGCCTGGGGCTCCTCGATGACGTTGCGCGGCGTCGAGCCTGACAACGGGCCACCACATACCGGCCACGCGCCCTTGCCCTGACTGGCGAGCACGCGCTCGGCGACCGCGATCTGCTCTTCCTTGGTGGCCATGTTCGCGGCAGGCGCGTACTGGCCACCTCCATGGGACGCCCAGGTGCCGGAGGAGAACTGCAGTCCACCGTGATAGCCGTTGCCAGTGTTGATGGCCCAGTTGCCGCCGGATTCGCAGCGTGCGACCTGGTCCCATTCCCCGTCGGTGGCGGCGCCGGCTTGGCCGGCGAGGGCGAGGCTTCCGGTTCCGATGACCGCACCCGTGAAGGCGATCTTTGCGACGTTTACTGCCGATGCAGTGGGCTTGCGGTGCCGTCCACTCATAGGTGCGCTAGGTCCTCTCTTATGCGCGCCCACGAGGTCAGCTGTCGGGTTCGGGCTGGAGAGGTTGCCCGGCCGTGTTGGACACGGCTTCACCCCAAGGGGCCGCAAGCGGCTCCTGGTCCTGTCTGTTTCGGTGGACCGGTGGGTCCCCCGCCTCCATCCAAGTTGTTCGTCGTTGTCCCGTGCACCAACGGATGGAGCTCGGCGCGGTTGGGCACGGCAGGCCAAACGATTACGGGGTCGATGGCTTGGGACTGAACGCTAACGGGTCTCTGTGGTCACGTCACCTTTTGCCGAGTTCGGTGATTCGGCCCCGGGCAAATCTTAAAAGGCTCTAAATCCCCAGGAAGCCAAGGTGTTTCCGCAGGTGCGATTTCGGATGTCACGATTCGTAGCCAGCTTGTGACCATTTCGTTATGTGACGTAAATCACTCTTATCCGCCGGCGAATGGGGGAAGAACATCGACGGTTTGAGCGTCGCTCAACGTCATCCCCACGTCCCGCACCGCGATTTCGTCGCACAGGTATGAGCATCTGCTCAACACCTTAGCCAGTTCGGGGTCCCGTTCACCGAGGCCCTGTATCAGTGCCGCGATCGTGGTGCCCGGCGCGACGCCGATAATCTCGTCGTCGAAGCCCGCCGCCGCGCGAGCGGCCGCGAAGTAGCGGACGGTCACCTTCATCGCCACGTCAGCCGCCGATCGCGCTCATCGGGCGGTCCGGCTGCACAAAGTCCGGGTCGTTGATGCCGTGGCCGGCCGCCTTGACCCACATGGCGGCGCGCCAGGCGGCCGCCAGCGCGTCGTCGTCGGCACCCGCACGCATCAGGCGCCGGAGGTCGGTCTCGTGCCGGGCGAACAGGCAGTTACGGATCTGGCCGTCGGCAGTCAGGCGGGTGCGGTCACACGCGGCGCAGAACGCGTGCGAGACCGAGGCGATGATGCCCACCTTCCCCACGACTCCTGGACCGTCCACGACCTCCCACAGCTCCGCAGGCGCCGAACCGCGCGGCGCCCAGTCCGGCCGTAGATCGAAGTGACGGCGCAGGACGGCCAGCACGTCGTCGGCGGCGATGGCCTGGCCGCGCTTCCACTCGTGCCCGGCGTCCAACGGCATCTGCTCGATGATGCGCAGCTGGTATCCATGATCGAGGCAGAACCGAAGCAGTGCGACGGCGTCGTCCAGCCCGGTGACGGGATCCAGCACCGCGTTCACCTTCACCGGGGCCAGTCCGGCGGCCTTGGCGGCCTCGAGTCCGGTCAACACATCGTGCAGCCGGTCGCGGCGGGTGATGTGGGCGAAGCGTGCGGCGTCGACGGTGTCGAGTGAGACGTTGATCCGGTCAAGCCCGGCCTTCTTGAGTTTGACGGCCCGCTTGTCGAGCCCAATGCCGTTGGTGGTCAACGTGATTTCGGGTCGCGGCCGCAACGAGGCAGTGGCGGCGACGACGTCCTCGAGGTGCTTGGCCACCAACGGCTCGCCACCGGTGAACCGGACGTTGGTGATGCCGAGCCTGGTGACCGCGATGCGCAGCAGGCGGGTCAGCTCGTCGGTGCGCAACAGCTGCTCGCCCGGCAACCAGTCCAGTCCTTCGGCAGGCATGCAGTACGTGCAGCGCAGGTTGCAGCGATCGGTCAGCGACACCCGTAGGTCGGTGGCGACGCGACCGAAGGTGTCGACCATCGGGCCGTCGATCGGCATCCCCCTGACGGGGCGCTGCACCGACGGCACGCCGAGTTCGATGATGGTCATGCGGCAGTCCCCGAGAAACCCGTGAGCGAGCGCGCCTTATCTATGGGAACGATCTCCTTGCCAAGGGGAAACAGTGAAACCGGGACCAGTTTCAGGTTGGCCAGTGCCAGTGGGATGCCGATGATCGTGATGGCCATCGCCACGGCGCTGATCACGTGGCCGATGGCCAGCCAGATGCCGAACAGGATGACCCAGATGACGTTGCCGATCAGCGCACCGGGCCGCGGTCCTGGCTTCTCGACGATGGTGCGGCCGAACGGCCACAGCGCATAGGACGCGATGCGAAGCGCGGCGAATCCGAACGGAATTGTGATGATCAAGACGAAGCAGATGAGCGCCGCCAGCAAGTAACCCAGCGCCAGCCACAGGCCGCCGAAGATCAACCAGATGATGTTCAAAATCAGACGCATCTCTCCTCCAGCGGTGGTTTAAGACTACCGAGTAAAGGCGGGGGGATGGCGGGAGTATTCACGTGATGACCGGCGCGGCCTCCGAGTAGGATCACCTAAACGCGTCCCGGCGCAGGCGGGACGCTTTCCTTATGTGACGTGTTTCGAGACGACAAGCGGGTGAGACCAGTGCCGACCGGCAGGGTTAAGTGGTACGACGCCGAGAAGGGCTTCGGCTTTCTGTCCCAGGAGGAGGGCGAGGACGTCTACGTCCGGTCCTCGGCGTTGCCCGCCGGCGTCGAGGGTCTGAAGGCGGGGCAGCGCGTCGAGTTCGGTGTGGCCGCGGGACGCCGAGGCCCGCAGGCATTGAGCCTGAAGCTCATCGACCCGCCGCCGAGCCTGTCGCGGACGCGTCGCGAAGCCGCGGCCGCCGAGCACAAGCACACGCCTGACGAACTGCACGGCATGGTCGAAGACATGATCACGCTTCTGGAGGGCGCGGTGCAGCCAGAGCTGCGCAAGGGTCGCTACCCCGACCGCAAGGTGGCGCGTCGGGTCTCCGAGGTGGTGCGGGCCGTCGCCCGCGAACTCGACGCCTAAGTCACGCGCGCCGAACGTTCCTTACCGCTCGAAAAATAGACGAAATATCGAGCGGTAAGGAACGTTCGGCGGGGCATGCTGGTTGGCATGGCATATGTCGCCGGCGGTGGCGAGTTCAACCGCGACACCAACTACATCAACACCCGCATCACGGCCGACGGGCGCGACGGCTATCCGGTCGAACCGGACCGCTACCGGCTGATCGTCGCGCGGGCCTGCCCGTGGGCCAACCGCACGATCATCGTGCGGCGTCTGCTCGGCCTGGAAGACGTGCTCTCCATTGGCTTTTGCGGGCCGACCCACGACGAGCGCAGTTGGACGTTCGACCTGGACCCGGACGGCGTCGACCCGCTGCTGAAGATCCACTATCTGCGCGACGCCTACAACAAGCGCATCCCTGATTATGAGAAGGGCATCACCGTCCCCGCGATCGTCGACGTGCCGACGGGTGAGGTCGTCACCAACGACTTCGCGCAGATGACGCTGGACTTCTCCACCGAGTGGGCCAAGTTCCACCGCGATGGGGCCCCGCAGCTGTACCCCGAAAAGCTGCGCGACGAAATCGACGAGGTCGCCCAGCGCATCTATACCGAGGTCAACAACGGCGTGTACCGGTGCGGTTTCGCGGGGTCGCAGGAGGCCTACGACAAGGCCTACGACCGGTTGTTCACTGCGCTCGATTGGCTCTCCGAGCGGCTAACCGATCAGCGCTATCTGGTCGGCGACACCATCACCGAGGCCGACGTCCGGCTGTTCACCACGCTTGCCCGCTTCGACCCCGTCTACCACGGGCACTTCAAATGCAACCGGCAGAAGCTCTCCGAAATCCCGGTGCTGTGGGCCTATGCGCGGGATCTGTTCCAGACGCCGGGGTTCGGCGACACCATCGACTTCGTGCAGATCAAGCAGCACTACTACATCGTGCACAAAGACATCAACCCGACGCAGATCGTGCCGAAGGGGCCGGAGCTATCCGGATGGCTGACTCTACACCACCGGGAAGCGTTGGGGGGCAGGCCGTTTGGCGACGGCGCGCCGCATGGCCCGACACCGGACGGCGAACGGGTGCCCGCCAGTCACGGTGCGGGCTGAGGCCAGACGGTCCGCACTGACCACTCTGCGTGCGGCACCGGAAACTCGTTGCCGGCCTCGTCGCGGACCAGGGTCGGCAGTTGCACCGCAAGGCCGAACAACCTGCCCCGGTCCGGATCGACGGTGGGGATGGTGACCGCAAGCTTCGTGTCCGGCCGGAATTCGTCGACGACGTCGGCACCCTCGTAAGTCCGCACCAAGACCCATGGTGCGCGGGCTATCGCGGGGGGCACCGACAACTGCACAGGGTGACGCGGGTCGACGGTGAGTTCGCCGTCGGTCCGGGGTGTTTCACAGTCGGTGGGGTTGAGCACCTCGCAGTACCGGTACGGTCCCACCCGCACCAGCTGGCCGTGCGAATAGGCACTGATCTCAGGATGGTTCGGTGGCGGGTTTTGAGCGAGGCGCCAGATCAGCACGCCGGTCAGTACCGACGCCACCACCACGACGACCGCCAGTGCGGCGAGGACGCGTTTCACTCGGGCGCAACCGCCGCCCTATCCGCCGTGCCGCCCTCCTGCTCGGCGAGCACCGGACGGTTGCCGCCGAGGCCGGGTATCAGCGACTCGCCGAAGTAGCTCACCACCGTCTGCGCCAGCCCGGGTATCAGCAGCGCGGTGACTGCCGTGAAGCCCGCCCACAGATCGGTGTAAACCAGCACACCCATGGCGCCGCCGGCCACCCAGGCCAACTGCAGCAACGACTCTGAGCGACCGAACGCCGACGCACGCGACTCCTCCGGCAGATCATCCTGCAGGGAAGCGTCGAGCGAGGCCTTCGCGATCGCGGCCGCCGCGGAGGTGACCAGTGTGGCAATCGCGGCCACCATCAGCTTGCCGGTGAGCGCGGTGGCCAGCGCGACGGTGGTGACCGCGACCGAGCAGCGCACCACGAGTAGCGACGGATGGCCCAGCTTGAGCCTGGCGGCGGTGAAGTTGCCCGCGAAGTTGCCGATCGCGGCCGCCGCGCCGATCACCCCGAGGATGCGCAACTGCTCCCAGCCGCTGGCGTCGTGCGACTTCGCGACGAACGCGGGGTACAGGAACAGGAACCCGACCATCACTTTGATCGTGCAGTTGCCCCACAGCGCAGCAATGGTGTTGCGGCCCAACGGTTGTCGCGGATCGCGCGAAGTCTTGTGCTGTTCGGGGTGGCGGCGCAACTCCCCGCTGCGACCGTGGTACGACAGCGTGGCGGGGACCTCGCCCGCCGTCACCTCGACCCACTTCGGGATTCGCATCGACAGCGCCGCCCCGACCAGCGTCACAGCGACGATGACGTACAACGCGCCGGGCAGATGGAATACCCCGAACAAGTACTCTGCGCCTGCGGCGATGGCGCCGCCGACCATCGTTCCGCCGAGCAGTCCGAAGGTCGTCAGCCGCGAGTTCACCCGCACCAGGTCGATCGTGGGCGGCAGCACACGCGGAGTGACCGCGCTGCGCAGCACGCTAAATGACTTGGACAGCACCATCATTCCCAGTGCGCACGGATACAGCACCCAAGACGGATAGCTGCCGGTCGCGCCGTCGTAGTTGGCGATCAGCACAACCACCAACAGGGTGCGCAAGATGAACGACGTGGCCAGCGCGACGCGACGGCCGTGCTGCAGCCGGTCCAGCGCCGGTCCGATCAGCGGGGCGATGACGGCGAACGGCGCGATGGTGATCAGCAGGTACAGCGCGACCTTGCCCTTGCTCTCCCCGGAAGCCGCGGCGAAAAAGAGCGTGTTGGCCAATGCGACCGCCATCGCGGCGTCGACGGCGAAGTTGGCCACCACCGGCCACGTCAGCGCGGTCAGGCCGGACTTGTCGGCGCCGTCGGCGGTCGCGGCGCGGTGCACCAAACCGTACATCTTCGAACCCATTTCGCGGCTGCGCTGCGCGGCGGCCCGGGTGACGGTCACCTTCTGGCCTGCGCCGGCGGTTGGCGGCGGGGGGGCCGATGGATGCTCACGCGCGGAACGCTCGTCGAGTGGCGGCAGCCACCGGTTGGCGCTCGGCGTTGACGAGGAGCCACGGGGCCGTCGGTAGCCGACGTCGGGGTCGCTCGGGTAGTTCGCCATCCCGGGATGACTTCCGCCGTCGTCGGCGGGCGGCCGCGGCGGGTAATAGCGATCCTCACGCGGACCCCGCGGGTCCCGGGGGTCACGCCGCGATCCGGTCACGCCACGATTGTCCCCCATCGCGGCGGTAGCGGGCGTGCAGGCGACCGGTGTGGCTCGACGTTCGCGGGTCGGGCACTATTGATGGCGATGGACAGCGTGGACACCGAAGATCGCCCCGACCTGGAGGCGGTGCTGATAGGCGCCGTCGACCAGGCGCGCGCGGCGATCATCGAGTTCAGCGGCGAGGACACCCTCGGCGAGTACCTGGGTGCCAGCTTCGAGGACCCGACCGCTGCTACGCATCGGTTCCTGGCCGACATGCCGGGCTACCGCGGCTGGCAGTGGGCGGTCGTCGTGGCCGCCTGCCCCGGCGCATCCCAGGCCACGATTAGCGAAGTCGTGTTGGTTCCCGGCCCGACGGCGTTGCTGGCCCCCAAGTGGGTGCCGTGGCAGGAGCGGATCAAGCCGGGCGACCTCAGTCCCGGTGATCTGCTGGCGCCGCCCGGCAACGACCCCCGGCTGGTGCCGGGCTACACGGCCAGCGGTGACCCGCTGGTCGACGAGGTCGCCGTCGAGGTGGGCCTGGGCCGCCGCCAGGTGCTCAGCGAGTTCGGCCGCAGCGACGCCGCGCAACGGTGGCATGACGGAGACTTCGGTCCCGGGTCCGCGATGGCCCGGTCCACCCGCCGCGTGTGCCGCGACTGCGGCTTCTACGTTCCCCTCGCCGGGGCGCTGGGCACGATGTTCGGCGTGTGCGCCAACGAACTTTCCGCCGACGGTCAGGTCGTCGAGTCCGAATACGGTTGCGGCGCACACTCAGATACTCCGCAGCCGCCCGGTACCGGCTCGCCGCTGTACGACCCGTTCGACGACGGTGTGCTTGACGTCGTCGAACCTGCCGACTAGCTTTCCGCGGCGGTTTTGATGTGCGACAGTGTCGCGTTCATGCCATCGACGAGTTCGCGTTCGAAACTCGGCACGCCACCGATCAATGCGCTGATGCTCATGTTGGAGAACGCCGTCACCCGCTGAGATCGGACACCAACTCCCACACCTTGCCCACCGGCGCGTTGATGTCGATCTGTGCCTGCAACAGCGCCGCTGCATTGGGTTCTCCTCGTTCTAATTCAGCTGAGCCCGCTCTGGGCTCCGCGCGATCCGCGGCGCACGGCGCGGC
>DASQCE010000118.1:0-8126 GCA_035634855.1 Mycobacterium sp. | reverse complement strand
TCGAAGCCATTTGGCGAGCTTGCCGGCCAGCGTGGTCTTACCGGACCCTTGCAGGCCGGCGAGCATGATCACCGTCGGTGGCGTCTTGGCGAACGCCAGTCGGCGGGTTTCGCCGCCGAGGATGCCGATCAGCTCCTCGTTCACTATCTTGACGACCTGCTGGGCCGGGTTGAGCGCTCCAGACACGTCGGCGCCCTTGGCGCGATCCTTGATGCGGGCGACGAAGTCGCGCACCACGGGCAGCGAAACGTCGGCTTCCAACAGCGCCAGCCGGATCTCGCGGGCGGTCGCGTCGATGTCGGCGTCCGTCAGCCGGCCCTTGCCGCGCAGCCCCTGCAGGGCGCCGGTCAACCGGTCGGAGAGCGATTCAAACACGCCGTTCAGCCTAGCTGGCTTCGGAGACCGGCTTCGCAGGTGCGGGCGCAGGCAGCACGGCGTACAGGTCTCGCTCGAGCTCATCGCGGATCGAGCCGGTCGCCTGAGTCGGCGCTCCGGCCGAATCGCCGTCGCCGGCGGCGGTGATGCCGAACACGTCGACGACCGAGGATCCCAGCGTGGTGACCTTCGCCCATGCGATGTCCACGCCGTCACGTTCGAACACCGCTGTCAGCCTCGCCAGCATGCCGGCTCGGTCGGTGGCGCGGATCTGCACCACGAGTTCGCCCGGCTCGGGGCCCTCCGCCCACAAGATCTTCGGCGGTGCCGCCGCGTGATTGATCGGCACCGCGTCCGGCACCTCGCCGGCTCGGGTGGTGCCGTGCTGCGCCGCGTCGCGGTCGCGTTTGTCCAACGACGCAAGCACGTCCAGTTCGCCATCGAGGGCAAGGATGAACTGCTGGCGCAACAGCTCGGCGGCCGGCGGTGAACCGAAATGCGGTGACACCACGAAGATGTTGATGGCCGAGCCCTCATGAGCGTTCACCGACGCCGAGTGCACGCGTAGCGAATTGAGCGCCAGCACACCGGCCGCCTTGGACAGCAGGCCCCGACGATCCGGCGCGATCATCGTGACGTTGTAGACGTGCGGGCTGTCGCCGGGGGTCATCTCGACGTGCACGCCGACATCGGAGGCCAACGAAAGATAGCGCGGGTCAATGGGATCGGGCTGTGGCAGCGGCTCACCCGCCATCACCAACCGGCAGCGCCGCACCAGATCGCCGATCAGCGAGGCCTTCCAGTCGCCCCACACACCGGGACCGGTGGCAAGGGAGTCCGCCTCGGCCAGCACGTGCAGCAGCTCGAGCACGACGGGATCACCGTCGAGCGCGTCGATTACCGTCGCGATCGTCTTCGGGTCCTGCAGATCGCGGCGCGTTGCGGTGTGCGGCAGCAGCAGATGATGGCGCACCACCTTCGACAGCAGTTCGACATCCGATGGCCACAGACCCAGCCGAGTGCCGATCTGGGTGGCCAATTCGGAGCCGATGACGCTGTGGTCCCCGCCGCGGCCTTTGCCGATGTCATGGCACAGCGCACCCAGCAGCAGCAGGTCGGGCCGGGATACCCGGGTGGTGAACGCGCTTGCCCGCGAGACGGTTTCGACCAGATGGCGGTCGACGGTCCAGATGTGCACCACGTCGCGCGGAGGTAGGTCGCGCACTGCGCCCCACTCCGGGAACAGTCTGCCCCACAACCCGGTTCGGTCCAGCGCCTCGATCGTGGATACCGCCGCCGGACCGGCGGCCAACATCACCAACAGATCCTTGAGCGCCTGGCGTGGCCACGGCGTGCGCAGCTCCGGCGCGGTTTCGGTGAGCCGGGCAAGGGTCGACACCGCCATCGGCAGCCCGGTGGTGGCAGAGGCGGCGGCCACCCGCAGGATCAGGCCGGGGTCGCGTTCCGGACGGGCGTCGCGGGCCAGGATCACCTCGCCTGCGAATTCGATGACGCCTTCGTCGAGGGGACGGCGCACGGGCCGCTTGAAGGCGGCAAGCCCACGGCGAGGCAGCGCGTTGGCCGCGGTACGCAACCCGGCGTCGACGTAGTAGCTCACCGTGCGGGCGGCGTCAGAGAGCATGCGCGCCAAGTCGAATCGGTCACCGATGTGCAATGCAGCGCCGATCTCATCAGCGTGCTGGGCCAACAGCAGCTCCCGACCGCGGCCGGACACCCGGTGCAATTCGGTGCGCACATTGAGCAGCGCCAGATGCGCCTCGCCCAGCGTGCCGGTCGGCGAGGCCAACGAACGGCTCGGATAGACGTCGGCGAGTTGCGCGATCGCCAGCGCGTTGAGCAGTTGGACGTCGCGAAGGCCGCCGCGGCCGCATTTCAGTTCGGGCTCGGCGCGGTGCGCGATCTGGCCGCTGCGCCGCCACCGCGCCTCGGTGTGCTCGACGAGTTCATCGAAACGCGAAGCGATTCCGGTGCGCCACTGCCGACGCGCCCCGCCGATAAGCAATGACGACAGGTCGGAGTCGCCCACAATGTGCCGCGCCTCGAGCATGGCCAGGCCCGCGGAGATGTCCTCGCCCGCGACCTTCAGCGCCTCGGGCACCGTGCGCACGCTGTGGTCGATGCGAATGTTCGCGTCCCACAACGGATACCACAGTAATTCCGCGACCTGGCCGACGATGTCGTGAGGCATGTTGTCGTGCAGCAACATCAGATCAAGGTCCGAGTACGGCAGCAGCTCCCCGCGTCCCAGACCACCGGTGGCGACGATCGCGAACCCACTGGTGGCGGTGACGCCGATCTCGGCGGCCTTTGTGGTGAGCCAGAAATCATGCAAGTCCAGCAGCGCCTCGCGCAGCGCGGCCGAATCCAGTTGACGCGCACTACCGGAGAGCAACTGTTCGGATGCGGCCGCCAAATCGGTCGCCGGGCGTAACGAGCCTCCCGGAGCCGCTGGGCCGGCGACTGGGGGGACTCCCCTCGCAGGCTGGGGGCCCACCCGCCCGAAGGGCAGGGGGACAGACACCGCCGGGGCTCCCCTAGCAGGCTGGGGGCCCACCCGTCGAGAAGCCCCGGCGGCGGTCGTCTGCTCCTCGCGCAAGCGCTCGGGATCTGGTGTCTGCTCTGTCATTTCGAGTCCTCCCCCGGGTCCTTACGTATAGACGCTCACGGTGCACGTCCGGGAGACGACGTCTCATTTCAGATGCGGCTCAAAGGGCGTCTGCCCCCCGCTCCCCGGTGCGTACCCGGACCACGGTGTCGACGGGGCTGACCCACACCTTGCCGTCGCCGATTTTTCCGGTTCGTGCGGCCTGGACGATGACATCCACGACCTTGTCGACGGCGGAATCATCGACCACGACCTCTACCCGCACCTTCGGCACGAAGTCGACGGAGTACTCGGCGCCTCGGTACACCTCGGTGTGACCCTTTTGACGGCCGTAGCCCTGAACCTCGCTGACGGTCATTCCGAGAATGCCCGTCTGTTCGAGGCCGGTCTTGACGTCCTCGAGCGTGAACGGCTTGACGATCGCAGTAATCAGCTTCATATTCCTCATACCTCCGCGCCGTGACGGGCGAGCACCGAGCTACCGCCAACTGGCACGAAATCGTAACCAGTCTCGGCGTGTTCGGCCTCGTCAATGCCGCCGTCCTCATCCTCTTCACCGAGGCGTAGGCCAATCGTGAACTTAAGGATCAACGCCAAGATAGTCGTAACAATGAACGAGTATGCGAGAACCGCGAACGCGCCGACTGCCTGGCGCCACAGTTGATCGACTCCGCCGCCGTAGAACAATCCCTTCACGGCAGCGGGCGCCTCAGGAGTCGCGAGGAAACCGATCAGCAAGGTGCCCGTGAGACCACCGATCATGTGCACCCCGACCACGTCGAGGGCATCGTCGAAGCCGAACTTGAACTTCAGCCCCACCGCCAGCGCACAAATCGCGCCACCAAGGAAACCGACCACCAGCGCGCCGAGGACGTTCACCGACGAACAGGACGGCGTGATCGCGACCAGGCCCGCCACGATGCCCGACGCGGCACCCAAGGAGGTGGGGTGTCCGTCGCGGATCTTCTCGACGAGCAACCACGCCAGCATGGCAGTAGCGGTAGCCACGGTAGTCGTCACGAACGTCGACGCCGCGATACCACCAGAACTCAGCGCCGAACCGGCGTTGAACCCGTACCAGCCAAACCACAGCAGACCAGCACCCAACATCACGAACGGCAGGTTGTGCGGCCGCATCGGAGTCCCCGGCCAACCGTTGCGCTTGCCGAGAACGATGGCCAACGCCAAGCCGGCGGCACCCGAGTTGATGTGCACCGCGGTACCACCCGCGAAGTCGATTGCCTTGAGTTTGTTCGCAATCCAGCCGCCGTGTTCACCGGTGAAGCCGTCGAAGGCGAAGACCCAGTGTGCGACCGGGAAGTAGACGAATGTCGCCCACAGGCCCGCGAAGACCAGCCAGGCGCCGAACTTCAGCCGGTCGGCGACCGCGCCCGATACCAGCGCGACCGTGATGATCGCGAACATCAGCTGGAACATCACGAAAACGAGTTGCGGGATCGTGCCTGCCAGCGGGATATTCACCGCATCGGCCGCGACAGTCCCGGTGCTCGGATCCGCGGCAACCGCGGCTTTTGCGTTACCGCCGATGAGACCCTTCAGTCCCCAGTACTGCGTCGGGTCGCCGAACAGGTCGAACTTGTCGTTGCCGAAGGATAGCGAGTAGCCGTACAGCACCCACAACACCGTGACAACGCCCATGGCGCTGATGCTCATCATCAGCATGTTGAGCACGCCCTTGGCGCGAACCATGCCGCCGTAGAAGAACGCCAGACCAGGCGTCATCAACAGCACCAGCGCGGAGCTTGCCAGCATCCACGCCGTATCCCCGGTGTCGGGGATACCCATTATCGGGAAGCCATCCACTCGCAGTTTCCTCCTTTGGCGATGGTCCGGCCGCACGGGGCGCGACCGTCACCTGGTCCAAGACAATGCTGAGTGGTTGTTTCCTATACGACGCTGTGGTGTTTCGCTCGTGTGAACGGATGGGCGACCGACGTTTCGGCGCTGTTACATCACGCGTTTCTTGGCAACCGTTTGTTACCCGAGCAGCGCATCGACGAACGCCGCGGGCTCGAACGGAGCGAGGTCGTCGGGGCCTTCACCGAGACCGACCAGCTTGACCGGAACACCCAATTCCTGCTGCACGCGGAAGACGATCCCACCCTTTGCCGTGCCGTCGAGTTTGGTCAGCGCGACGCCGGTGATGTCGACGACTTCGGCAAACACCCGGGCCTGAGGCAGCCCGTTCTGCCCGATCGTGGCATCGAGCACCAGCAACACCTCGTCGACCTCCGCGCGCCTGCTGACCACCCGCTTGACCTTGCCGAGTTCGTCCATCAGGCCGGTCTTGGTGTGCAGCCGGCCGGCGGTGTCGATCACCACCACGTCGGCGCCCGAGTCAATGCCCTTGTCCACGGCGTCGAACGCGACCGACGCCGGGTCGGCGCCCTCGGCCCCGCGCACCACCTCCGCACCCACCCGGGAGGCCCAGGTCTGCAGCTGGTCGGCCGCGGCGGCGCGGAAGGTGTCGGCGGCGCCGAGCACCACACGGCGGCCGTCGGCCACCAGGACGCGGGCCAGCTTGCCGACGGTCGTCGTCTTGCCGGTGCCGTTGACGCCGACAACCAGCAGCACGGACGGCTTGTTGTCGTGCGGCAGCGCCTTGATCGAGCGGTCGAGGTCAGGCCGCAGTTCCGCGATGAGCACGTCGCGAACCACGGCGCGGGCGTCGGCCTCGGTGCGCACGCCGCTACTGGCCATCCGTGACCGCAGCGCGGACACGACCGATTCGGTGACGACGGGCCCCAGGTCCGCGATCAGCAGCGTGTCCTCGACGGCCTCCCAGGACTCTTCGTCTAGGTCGCCGCCGCCGAGCAGGCCGAGCATGCCGCGGCCCAGCGTGTTCTGCGATTTGGCCAGCCGCCCGCGCAGTCGGTCCAGCCGGCCCTCAGGAGGCGCAATGGTGCCGACATCGGGCGCTGTGGGCGCGATGGCCCCGACGTCGGGCGCAGCAGCGCCGATATCAGGCGCGACCGGCGCAACCTCTTCGATTGGGGCCGGCGGAGGTTCGGTGGGCTCGAGGCGCGGTTCGGGCAGTTGGATGTCGGCGACGGTCCGTTTAGGCGCGTCCCGGGGGACGGTGGCATCATCGCCGACGGCGGGTAGCCCGCTGGTATCGATGCGTTCGACCGGCTCCGCAGGCGCTGACTGGGTGAACGTGATGCCTGAAGACGCGGTATATCCGCCGGAGCGGTCGATCGGAGTGGCAGTGTCTGCAGAGGACAGGCTGATCCGTCGACGCCGGTACCGCACCAGCCCGACGACCAGCACAACCACGACCAGAACGGCGATGACCGCGATTGCGATCCACAGAGCTTCCGACACGACGCCATTGTCTCAGGGCGGATAGTCGGTGACGCTCGACCCTGGTGGCATGGAAACCCGCAAACGGCGTCACATCGACGTTTGTCTGTCCGAGGCCGTCGACTATCAGACGGTCACCACCGGCCTCGAGCGCTACCGGTTGCCTTACAACGCGCTCACCCAGACCGATCTGAGCAGCGTCGACCTGGCCACCGACTTTCTTGGCGCGCGGTTGCGTGCGCCGGTGTTGATCGGCGCGATGACCGGTGGGGCCGAGCTGTCGGGGACCATCAACCGCAACCTGGCCGCGGCGGCCCAGGAGCTCGGCGTCGGCATGATGCTTGGCTCGCAGCGCATCATGCTCGACAACGGCTCGGCCTCGAGCTCGTTCAGCGTCCGCGACGTGGCACCGGACGTGCTGCTGATCGGGAACATCGGGTTGGCGCAGCTCGACGAGGTCGTCGTGCCCGATCTGGTCAAGGCGCTCGACCACGTCGGCGCCAATGCCCTTGCGGTGCATACGAATCCGCTGCAGGAGGCGATGCAGCACGAGGGTGACACCGACTTCTCCGGCTCCATCTCGCGGTTGCGTGACATCGCAGGGTCGATCGGCTATCCGGTGATTCTGAAGGAGGTCGGCCACGGCATCGGTGCGGCGGCCGCCGCGGAATTGGTCGACTGCCCGATCGCAGCCGTCGACGTTGCGGGCGCGGGCGGCACGTCGTGGGCACGGGTCGAACAGTTCGTCCGGTACGGCGAGATCCGCCACCCGGCGCTGGCCGAGTGGGGCATCCCGACCGCGGAGGCCCTGCTGGAAGTGCGGCACACGCTGCCCGACGTGTCGATCGTCGCGTCGGGCGGCATCCGCACCGGTATGGACGCCGCCAAGGTGCTGGCGATGGGTGCCGACGCGGTGGCGGTGGCGCGGCCGCTGCTGGCACCCGCGATTGAATCGCCTGCCGCCGTTGTGGATTGGTTGCAACGGTTCATCGCCGAGCTGTTGGTGTGCCTGCACGGCTGCGGCGCGGCGAATCTGGCAGCACTGCGGCGTCGCGGCGTAACCGAAATCCGGTGATTTGTGTGCATACTGGAGCGCTCACCGCTCCGAAACGCACACAAGCCGCAAATTAGTGAGCGGCGCCGACCAACTCCTGGCCGCGCATGCGCTGCGAAATCACATGGGTGATGCCGTCGTCGCGCATCGTCACGCCGTAGAGGGCGTCCGCGACCTCCATCGTCGGCTTCTGGTGCGTGATGACGATCAACTGCGACTGCGACCGCAACTGTTCGAACAGCCCAAGCAGCCGGCGCAGGTTCACGTCGTCGAGGGCGGCCTCGACCTCGTCCATCACATAGAACGGCGACGGCCGCGCGCGGAAGATCGCCACAAGCATGGCCACCGCGGTCAGCGACTTCTCGCCGCCGGACAAGAGTGACAGCCGTTTGATCTTCTTGCCGGGCGGACGGGCCTCGACCTCGATGCCGGTAGTGAGCATGTCGTCGGGGTCGGTGAGCAGCAGTCTGCCCTCGCCACCGGGGAACAACGCCGAAAACACATCGCGGAATTCGCGTTCCACGTCGGCGTACGCCTCCGTGAACACCTGCAGGATGCGCTCATCGACGTCGGCGATGACGTCGAGCAGGCCCTTGCGAGCCGCCTTGACGTCCTCGAGCTGAGTCGACAGGAAGTTGTAGCGCTCCTCCAACGCGGCGAACTCTTCCAGCGCAAGAGGATTGACGCGGCCCAACTCGTTGAGCTCGCGTTCGGCCTTCTTGGCGCGACGCTCTTGGGTGGGCCGGT
>DASQCE010000117.1:0-19482 GCA_035634855.1 Mycobacterium sp. | reverse complement strand
TGCCCCACTTCGTGACCGGGAAGTTCGGACCGCTCGGTGTGGCAACCCAGGCCGCGGGAGTGCAGATACGCAGCTAGCCGCTTGGACCGCTCGGCGATCTGCGCATACGTGTAGCGGCGGTCGCCCTGAATGATGAACTCTCGATCACCGATCGCGGCCGCGATGGCGTCGGCGGCGGCCGGGACGGTGAATTGCATCGTGGAATCGGACATCGTGCCTCTCAGGGCTGGTGTGGGAGCAGTTTGATCATCAGACCGTTGGCCTCGGATAGTACGTTGCCGTCGGAGTCGGTCATCGTCGCCCTCACAACCATTTTCCGCCCCTCGACGGAGTCGATCGACGCCCGCGACACCAGCGGTTCATCTGTGGGTGTGATTTTCCGGTAGTCGACATGCAGATATGCGCTCCGGCTGTCGGGACGTCCCGCGGCGGAGACAATCATGCCGAAATGCCAGTCGTAGAACAGTGGTATCACTCCGCCGTGCACCGCGCCGTTGCCGCCGACGTGGAAGCGGCTGAAGTGCCCGCGCATCGTGACCTCGTCGGGTCTTGACTCGACGACCTGGCACGGCGGTATCAGGGGGTGGCCATTTCCGGGAAGGTCCCGGGCACGCCCGGCAGGCGCAACGCCCGCCGGCGCCGTGTGCTCCTCCAGCCGTTCACAGATGCCTTCGACCAGCTCGGCCGTGTCGTTCCACAGTGTTTCGTCGGGGTTTGTGGACACGGCGATGTCCTGCAGCCGCCGCATCGCCGCCATGAATCGGGCCATCTCCGGTGCGGCGGCAACCGGTGTGATCCTTGCGAATTCGCGGATTTCATCCTCGGTGTCGGTCACGACTGCCTCCACAGCTCGATGAGGTCATCAGTGGTCGTGACGGTGGCGAGCAGCGACAGCGTGTTGTCGATGATCGCGGTGGCATAGTCGGCGGGGATGCCTGCGACCGCATCCTGTGGCACGACGACCCGGTACGCCGGGTTCACTGCGTCCATGACCAGGTTGGTGATCGCGATTCTGACCGATACGCCGACGGCGACGATTGTCGAGACGCCGAGGTTGCGCAACGTCGCGTCGAGGTCGGTGCCACCCATCGGTCCGATGCCGTGAGACCGGCGCAGCACCACATCGGTTGGCGCAGGGCCGAGTTCGGGCAGCAGCGACGCGCCCGGGCTGCCGGGGGCGATGTCGACACCGCTTCCGATGGCGAAGATCTTCGCGTTCTGGTTACCGCCGAGACCGTCGGGCCGCCGCTGTATGAGGCAGTGCACGATCGTCACCCCGGCATCGCGGCCCGCTGGCAGCAGACGTCCGATGTTGGGGACTGCCTCGCGTCGTGCCTCCTCGGCCAGCACGGCCAGCCCGGCGTTGGGTCCGACGACCGCGCCCTGACACTCCTGCGTGAAGATTGCGGTGTGTTCCGGATCCGCGATCTCGGCGAGGTCCGGTTTCACGCGGACGCGACCGCGTCTGTTGGGGGCGCCTCGTAGAATTGCGTCGCCCACTTGCGCATGGCCATATAGGGTTTCGCGTCGATCTTGGACAGCGCAGGCTGCTCGATGTATTCCTGATAGCGCCAGATGTCCAGGTCCTCCCACACCGTTCCCAGGAACTGCCGCTCGACCTGCTCGCGCCCTCGTCGGGCGGCACCTCCGAGGTGTCGCCGGGCAACCGAGGCCACCAGATGGAGTAGAACATGTCCGAATACCCGTCCTCGACAGGCGTACAGGCAAAGATCAGGCGGTGGTTCGACGACCCCTCGAACGCACTGATCGCGAAGCCGAGCCCGGAGAAGTGGCTGTGGATGTACAGCGCCATCTTGTTCGGATCGTCGCTGTGCACATCCGGCCAGCCGGTGAGGAACCGCCATTCCTCGTCCACTGCCTCCCAGTTGAGGCACACCGGCGTGACCGTGGCGCCGTGCACGTAGTGGAAGTGCGCGCTGTCTGGCCCGTTCTCGGCGACGATCTGCGGATGCACCGCCTCGTGCTCGGCACGACTCGAAAACTCAGGGTACGGCCGGTAATACGCGTCCGGGTCGGTGTCGAACTGCCGGAATTTGTGAAACAGGTCGGGCAACTCCCATTGCGGTTCCTCGCCGTCGGGTTGGTGCCACGCGAACACGCAGCCGTACTGCTCCCGGACCGGGAAGACCCGCAGCCTCAGCGCCCGGCTCGGTCGGTCCGGCTGATAGGGGATGTAGCGGTTGGTGCCGTCAGGACCCCATCGCCAGCCGTGAAACGGGCACTCGACGCAGTCGCCGACCACCTTGCCACCGTGTCCGATGTGAGCACCGAGGTGCCGGCAGTGGCCCGAGAGGACGTGCAACTCACCTGACTCTTCGCGGTAAGCGACAAGGTCCTCACCGAAATACCGGAACGGACGCACCTCGCCCACGGGAAACTCCGCCGACCAGCCGATCACGAACCAGCCGGTGACCTTCCAGGTGAACGGAACCTTCACAGCGGCGCCTCCTGGGTCAATACATACTAAATCGATTACAGTATAGATTTCCGCAAAGGGCAAGATCGAGTAGCCGCGGCGTGGCGCCCGGCTTGTCGGCCGCTTTCGCCGTATTTCACGCCAAGGCCCGAATTCGACTGATATGCCGCCATGGCGCTACGGCCGACGCGAAACAAGCTGTCAGTCAGTCAATTTGAACTCGCGCGACGTCGCGACGCGCGAGGCACCGACCACATCTGCAATCCGCCCAGACTGCGAATCGGCACTTGAATTTCCGTAAACCTACGATAACGTAGGTTACGTAGTCGTAAGTAAGAGACTAAGAGCCGGGAGAGTCCCGATGACGACAACCCAAGACGGTCTACTCACAGAGCTGCAACCAGTGGTGGAGGACAACCTCAACCGCCACCTTGCGACGGCGAAGCCCTGGAATCCGCACGACTACGTTCCGTGGAGCCGTGGGCGTGACTTCGCTTTTTTGGGTGGTCAGGATTGGACTCCGGAGGATTCCCGCCTCGACGAGGTTTCCAAAGCAGCCATGGTCGTGAACCTTCTAACGGAGGACAACCTGCCGTCCTACCATCGCGAAATCGCTCTGCGGTTCGGGCCTGATGGCGCATGGGGGCAGTGGGTCGGTCAGTGGACGGCCGAAGAGGGGCGTCACAGCATCGCGCTCCGCGACTATCTCGTCGTCACCCGCGGCGTCGATCCCGTAGCGCTTGAGCGAGGTCGCATGCTGCATATGGCGGCCGGCTACGACTCTGGCGACAAATCGATGTTGGAAGCTTTGGCCTACGTGTCCTTCCAGGAACTGGCGACGCGGATCAGCCACCGCAATACCGGCCGAGCATCCGGTTGTCCTGTCGCCGAACAACTCCTCACCCGAGTAGCGACCGACGAGAACCTGCATATGGTCTTCTATCGGAACCTGGTGGACGCCGCGCTTGATATTGCGCCGAACCCGACCATGCAGGCGATCGCTCGCGAAGTAATCAACTTCCAGATGCCCGGAAGTACCATGCCAGGCTTCGCGGAAAATGCTCTGACGATCGCCAAAGCGGGCATCTACGACCTACGTTCACATTTGGAAGATGTTCTGCGTCCGATATTGCGGTTCTGGAGAGTCTTCGAGCGTGACGATCTCGACGGCGAAGGAGCTCGCGCGTGCGAGGAACTGGCGACCTTCCTCGATCTGGTGGAGGCCAAGGCCTCCCACTATGAGCAACGTCGCCAAGAACGACTCGCCGGAGCGGGCGCGCCGTCCGGTCACTGACTGCTGACCACGCTGGTCGCCGTCCGGTCGTCGTCCAGTACAAATCGACGGCAATTGCGAATCACCGTTGGTCCCGGCCCTGATACTGTAATTAATACAGTATCGGCTGCAGCGAACATGAGGTGCCGAGTCGTGATCACGCCCAGTTCTGCCCGCTTCGACGCGATCGTCATCGGCGCGGGCTTTTCCGGCCTCTATGCGCTACAGCGGCTCCGGGAACTCGGCGTGCGCACGCGCGTGCTCGAGACGGCCGAAAACGTCGGTGGGACTTGGTTGTTCAACCGGTATCCCGGCGCGCGGTGCGACATCGAGAGCATCGAGTACTCCTACAGCTTCTCCGACGAGATCCAGCAGGAGTGGGTGTGGACCGAGACGATGCCGGCCCAGCCAGAGGTCGAGGACTACCTCAACTTCGTCACCGACCGGCTCGACTTGCGCCGCGACATCTCCTTCAACACGGAAGTCGTCGCGATGACCTTCGACGAGGTTGCTGGCGAATGGTTGGTCGAGACGTGGGTGGGGGAGTCCTTCGTCGCCCCGTTTGTGGTGGCGGCCTCCGGCATCCTGTCGGTGCCTCTCGAACCCCAGATACCGGGAATGGACTCTTTTGCGGGACCGTCTCTTTACACCAGCTGCTGGCCGAAGGTCAGCGTTGACTTCACCGGCAAGCGTATCGGTGTCATCGGCACCGGTTCGACGGGCGTGCAACTGATTCCGGTCGTGGCGCAGCAGGCCGGACACCTTTCGGTGTTTCAGCGCTCGCCCGCTTACACACTGCCGTGGCACGTGCGCCCGTTCGAACCGGGAGAGCTCGACGAGATGAAGTCCCGGTACGACGAGATCCGCGCCGCACAGCGCCAGCACCCCGTCGGCGCCGCGCGTCTGAGCGCCTTCTCGGTGATGCTCGAGATGATTCAGCGGCCCCAATTGAAGTCGGCTTCGCGGGAGGAGCAGTTGCGGGCCATCGACGAGAACGGCGTCGTCGGTGCGCTCAGCTGGGGTGACGTGTTCTTCGACATCGAGGCCAACCAGATGGCGGCGAAGCTCTACGGCGAGGCCGTCGCCCGGATCGTCAGGGATCCCGGCACTGCCGCGGCGCTGACGCCGAGTCACCCCTTCGGGTGCAAGCGCCCGATCATCGACCAGGGCAACTACGAGACGTTCAACCGCGACAACGTCACGTTGGTGGACCTGCGCAAGGGGCCGATCCGCCGGGTCACCGCCACAGGCATCGACACCGAGCAGGGATTCCACGAGCTCGACGTGATCATCTATGCCACCGGTTTCGACGCGATGACGGGCGCGCTGACGCGCATGGACATCCGGGGCCGCAACGGGATGTCGCTGCGAGAATTCTGGGCGAGCGAGGGCCCGTTGTCCTATCTCGGGCTGGCGGTTGCCGGCTTCCCCAACCTGTTCATCGTCCAGGCCCCCGGGAGTCCTTCGGCAGCAACCAATTTCGTCGCGGCCCTCGAGCAACACGTGGAATGGATCGGCGACTGCATCGCATACCTGCGAGCCCACGACTACCAAACCATCGAAGCACTGCCCGACGCCCAGCAGGAGTGGATCGAACACACAACCTCGCTGGTGGCACCGACCGTGCTCGTCCACCCGACCTGCAATTCCTGGTACAACGGGGGCAACGTGCCCGGCAAGAAACGGATGTACATGGGCTACACGGCGGGAATTCCGGAATACCGTCGCCGGTGCGACGAGATCGCGGACGCCGGATATGCGGGCTTCAAGCTCGGCTAGCCGATGAAGACGTCGGAACGAGTGTGGCGGATCGGCCGGGATGTCGCGGGCGTGCTGCCGCGTGCGCACGCTGCGCTGAGGTCTGAAGGGTGGAATCCACGGTCGCCCAGTGGTGTCCGGCTTCTCGGTGAGGTTCTGATGGATGAGGCGGCGCTGACCGGCATGACGCTGACGGCGCCGCCGCCGACGTTGGAGCGCCACGAGGAAGCGTGCGCGGCCGCGGCCACCGAATTGTCAGAGCTGGGAGTCGGCGCTCATGTTGACCCGGAACCCTTGTATCCAAGGGCGATTCGTCGACAGCGGTTCGGACGTTTGGTGTATGAGCGGCTGACGTTCGACCACGACCCGCTGCTGCCGCGGTCACTGGCTGTCGAGGGCTTCGGGGGGCATGCAACCGCAGCGGTACACCTGTGCCGACAGGGCGGTGACCGGCGACCGTGGTTGGTATGGGTGCACGGCGCAGGTCAGGGACAGCCGCTGGATCTCTTGTTCTCGCGGGCCCGGCGCATCCAGAGCGAGTTCGGTTTCAACATTGCGCTGCCGGTGCAGCCGGGCCACGGTGTCCGTCGCAAAGCATGGCCGGCCTATCCGAATATGGATCCGCTGGCCAACGTCGCCGGGATGATGCGGGCCGTGTCGGAGGTCCGAGCGGTCGTACGCTGGCTGCAGCCGCAGTCCACCGCGATCGCGATATCCGGTGTGTCCATGGGCAGTCCGGTCGCGGCCCTGGTGTCGCATCTCGAGACGGTGGACGCCGTGGCGGTGTATACGCCGATCTTCGGGCTCAACGCGATGATCGCGCAGCACCTCGGACGATGGGGACCGTCGGTCCGGGGCGTCAGCGACGTGCTGCGGTCCGCAACCGTGGCGCGGTTGGCGTCACCAGTCGATCTGCTGGCTGTCGAACCGTCGCCGCCACCGCAGCGTCGCCTCATCGTCGGTGCCTGGCACGACCGAATGGCGTTGCGAGAGCCGGCTCTCGCACTCCACGAACGGTGGGGCGGAGAGCTGTACTGGCACGATGGCAGCCACGCGGGGCACCTCTTCTCCCGGCGTGTGCACGCGACGTCCGAGCGGTTCCTCGCCGGGCTCAGTGCGGAAGGCGGCCGCCGATTGTTCGGGTGACTTGCTCGGCATAACCGACCGACAGGTCGATCCATGCCTCGCATTGGGCCTGTGGCATGCGCACCGTCGGGCCGCTGATGGTGATCGCGCCCAGGATGTCGCCTGCGGCATCGAATACCGGTGCGGAAAGCCCGGATGCTGAATCCTCGCGTTCGCCCGCGGTGATCGCATAGCCGTCGGCCTTGGCCTGAGTGATGAGCCTGCGCAACTCATCCGGGCTGGTGACGGTTCCGTCGGTCATCGATTCGAGCGGGCCGGCGAGTACCTTCTCCGCCAGGTCAGGACTCCACGCGAGCAGGATCCGTGACGCGGAGCCCACATGCAGCGGGATGACCTTGCCGACATACATGTCTCGGCGCAACGCGTGGTGGGTCTCGGCGACCGCAACGCAGACCCTGAAGTTCTGTTCGACCTTGAAGAAGCAGGCGGTCTCTCCAGTCTTGTCGCGGATTTCCTTGAGCACCGGGTTGACGACCGCCAATACGTCGAGGTCCTTGAGGGCCGTGGCGGCCCAGTACGACATCCGCACGCCGATCCGAATGCGATCGCCCGTCCTGTCCAGCAGGCCCTGGGCCGCCATGTTGCTCACGAGCCGCTGGACGGTGGAGGTGGGAAGCCCGGTCGCCTGCTGGATCTCACCGAGCGTCATATCGGGATGTGCCAGGGAGAAGGCGTCGAGGATCTCGGTGATCTTGCCGAGCACCAACAGCGGTTGCTGCTTGGACGAAGCCGCGGTGTCATCGTTCGCCATGTCGCGAATGTACTCGTCGCGGTCACTCACCTCGATCATTGCCGATGACCCAGTCGAACGCCTTGGCCTTGGACCGCGCGCCCTGAGCGGTCCTCGACCGGTTCGGCTCGCCGAGTTCGGCGAGCACCTTGTCGGTGATGTCCACCATCGACGCCAGCGCGGCGGGAGTGAACCAGTCCGGTCGGGTAGCGAACAACAAGTCCTCACTGGAGGTGTTGCCGCTGGCGCCGGGCGCGAAGGGGCAGCCACCGAGGCCGCCAAGCGAACCATCGACCATCGTGGCTCCGGCGTCGATCGCGGCGAGGGTGTTCGCGACGCCGAGGCCCCAGGTGTCATGCCCGTGAAAGACGATACGACGCTGGGGGGTTCGGGCGTTCAGGCCCGCGATGAGGTCGGTCACCTGCGCTGGTATCGCTTGCCCGATGGTGTCGCATACGACGATATCGTCGGCTCCCGTGGTGCGTGGGTCGGCGGCGATGCCGATCACGCGTTCGGGGTCGGTCAGGCCCTCGAACGGACACGTGAACGCCGTCGCGATGCACAGTTGGATGGCCCCACCGACCTCCTGCGCAATCCGCACGGCATCGGGCATCGCCGCGACGCTGTCTTCGGTGCTGCGCCCGATGTTGGCCTTGTTGTGCGAGTCCGACGCCGAGAAGCAGTACTGGAAGTTACGCGCGCCTGCGGCGGCGGCCTTCTCGACGTGCCGTGGCGTCGCCACCCAGACCCAGCAGTGCTCCAGCTCGTCGGCATGTAGCGCCGCGATGACGTCGAGCGTATCGGCAAGCGGCGGAACCAGATCCGGTCGTGCCATCGAGCCGATCTCGAGGGCCGGCACACCCAGGGCCAGCAGTTCGCGGATGATCTCGATCTTGCGTTCGGTGGGCAGCGCCTTCGCGGTTAACTGAAGCCCGTCGCGCAGGGTGACGTCGCGAAGCTCGGCACGCGGCGTATAGGGACGAGGTGTCATGAAAGTGCTCCTATGTCGTCATCGCTGAGACCCAGCACCGTCGAGAGCACTTCGCGCGTGTTCTGTCCGAGATCGGGCCCCACGTTGCGGATCGGAAGCGATGCTCCGCCGATGACCGGCACGATCCCTGGAAAGCCGACTGATTTCGGCTCGCTCTCGCCAATGTCAACAGCGAAGTGCTGGATCATGTTCCGCGCCTCGTACTGCTCGTCGGCGCAGATGTCGGCAGCCGTGTAGATCGGCCCGGACGGTACGCCTGCTTCGTCGAGCAGCTTGAGCGCCTCGTCTCGGTCGTGGAGGATGGTCCACTGCCCGATCGCCGTATCGAGTTCCTCGCGGCGCTGCCAGCGCCCCGCATTGCTCTGCAGCTCCGGATCCTCGGCGAGGTCGGGTCGGCCGATGGTCTGCATGTAGCGCTGGAAGATCGCATCTCCATTGCCTGCGACGATGATGCTGGTGCCGTCGGCGCAGGGGTAGGCATTGCTGGGTGCGATGCCTTCCATCCGCCCGCCGACACGCTCGCGGTTGACACCGTAGGCGAGGTAGTCCGGCACCAGCGACTCCATCACCGACAACACGGATTCGTTCAATGCGACATCGATAACACGCTGCGCCAGTGGCACTTTGACGCGTTCCCGCTGGAACAGCGCCATCACGGTGCCGAATGCGGCGTAAATTCCGGCGATGGAGTCGCCGATCGACACGCCGGTACGGACGGGCGGCCGGTCTGGGTCGCCGACCAGCTCACGCAGGCCGCCGAACGCCTCGGCCACCGCGGCGAATCCCGGCCGCTCCGAGAGCGGCCCGGTCTGGCCGAACGCGGAGATGCGGGTGATCACGAGCTGCGGGTTGACCCTGTCGAGTTCCTCGGGACCGAGCCCCCACTTCTCGAGTGTGCCGGGGCGGAAGTTCTCCAGCAACACATCGCAATGCCGGACCAGATCGAGCACGATCTCCCGGCCGCGCTCGGTCTTGAGGTCGATCACGATGGATTTCTTGTTGCGATTGATTGTCCGGTACAGCATCGACGTGTCCCCGGAGTACAGCCGCCAGTTGCGGAGCTCGTCGCCGGTGACCGGCCGCTCGACCTTGATGACTTCTGCGCCGAAGTCGGCGAGCATCCGGCCCGCGGTGGGCGCCGCGATGTAGTTGCCGAGCTCCAGCACCCGGACGCTGGCGAGCGGGCGAATGTCTTTGGTGTTCATCGTTGTTCCTTGGTCCATGTCAGAACAGGGCGCTCATCGGCAGGATGAGCAGGATCGCCACCACGGATGCGACGGATACACCGACCGTGACGGTCTTGAGGGCACCGCGCGTCGACTGTCCCAACAGCGACTGCAGCAACCAGAACGTATTGCTGGTGACATGTACGGCGAATAGCGAACCGGCACCGGCTGCCAGCGCGATCAGGACGGGGTCGAGCCCGATGATCGGCGCGACGGGCGCAAGGATGCCTGCCGATGTGATCGCGGAGATCGTCACGGAGCCGACGGCGACGTGTAGCGCTGCGGCGATGACCCACACCATGAGCAGCGGGGCGGCCGTGCTCGCGGTGAAGTACTCGCCCAGGATGTCGCCGAGCCCGGCCGCTTTGATGGTGGCTGCCAGCGAGCCGCCGACGCCGGTCAGGATGAGGATCTGTCCGCTTTCCTTGAAGCCGGTGGCGATCGCGTGCTGAATGGGCTCGGCCCCAAGCGCGTGGCGGCCGACGAAACTCGTGCCGATCAGGCCGATCAGCAAGGCGATGACTGGGGAGGAGACGAACTTGACGATGGGATTGTGGATGTCGGCGGCGTCGAGAATCGCGCCCGATGCAATGAGCACGAGGGACGCCAGCATCGGCGCGAACAGCACGATCAGCGGAGTCTGTACTCGGGTGGGCGCGGGTACGGTCTTGGTCGCGACCGATCCATTCCCGTCTGGTGTCGTTGCGCCGCTTACGGTCTCGTCGTCATCATCATGGTCGTCGAGCGGATCTGGGTCCGCGCCCAGGAACTCCTGCTCGTCGCGCTCCGGGTTCCACCAGCCGTGATTGAACAGGAATGACATGATGGCGACGGCGATCGCGACGGTGGGAATCACAAGGAGCACACCGAACAGCAACATCTTGCCGAGCGGCACACCGAGCAGGCCGGCCAGTGCGAGCGCGCCCACACCGGGAACGGTCAGGACGATTCCGCATTCGAGGCCGATGGCCATGGCTGTCGCCATCCGCGCGGTTCCGTTCTTGCCGATCTTCTTGGCCAGGCTGCGGCCCAACGGTGCCGAGATGACAAGCAGCACGTCGAGAAAGATCGACTGGAGCAGGGTCGCGATCGTCAGTGACATGGCATAGGGCATGCGCTTCGGCCCGAATAGCTTCATCAGCGTTTGTACGAGCCGTTGGATGGCGCCCGTCTGCTGCAGTATCGCGCCCATCAACACGCCGAACGCGATCAGCAGGCCGACCTCGGCCATGATGTCGCCGAATCCCTTCATGATCGCGTCGATCGTCTTATCCACGCCAAGGCCGACCGCCAGGCCGAGGTAGGCGGATCCGACCACCAACGACACGACGGGGTTGAACTTGAATCGGACGATCATCACGACCACGGCGATGATCGCGACCGCGGTGTTGATGATGACTGCGGTGTGTGACATAGGTACAGCCCTTCGAACATTCGAGCTTCAGGTGGCGGTCACCACAGGTCACATATGGTGTGACCCACGACTCATTCATATTATGAGCATAAACCCACAATATAAGCAAGACCGAAGTCATGCAGGACTGTGAACTGCGGTTTTGTACCTGCATCGAGGGAGCCAGCTAGTCGAGCGCTGGACCGCCGTAGTTCTCGACGATGCGTGCGCGCACGCTGGTCAACTCTCGCCCGAGGTCGTATTGGTCGGACAGAGCCGTCCAGCAGAAGGCGATGCCGAACACTGCGGTGCTGATGTCGTTCACGGCGCGGGCGATATCGATGCCGGAGCGGACCGAACCGTCGCGGATGCCCTTTCGTAGGCCCATCTCGACCTTCTCGGCGCCATTTCGCAACTGATCTCTGACGCGCTCACGCAAGGGTGATGTTGTCTTCACCGCCTCGAAGGTGGCGACGAACATCGCGAGCAGTAGTTCGTGGTCTTCGGTGTAGATCTCTTCTATCCGGTCGAAATGCGCAAGCACTTGGTCCATGCCGCTGGTCTTGGGGTCGGGGTCCGGGTTGAGTCGCTTCACGTACTCGTGAAGGAACGACTCCAGAATCGCGTCCTTACTGCCATAGCGTGCGTGGACCATTGCGCGGCTGTAACCCGCACGCCGTCCGATTTCGGCAGCCGTCGTTGCGTCCCAGCCCTTTTCGACGATGAGCTCGGCGGCGGCCTGGAGCAGCCGCCGCCTCGAGGTCTCGACGCGCTCCGGCTGCGTTAACCCGCGGGCGGGAGAAGGCACCCTTGCATATTAAACGCCCGACAACTAACTTAGTTGTTTAGCGTCAAATTTCTTTGGGGAGGTCGATGGTGACTGCTGGTCGGACTGCCCGCTCGGCCGGCGGCGCCTCGGCGGACGTTCCGTCCAGCATCGAAAACGTGAACGCCGAGTGGCTAACCGCTGTGCTCGACGGCGGGACGGTTACTGATATCCGGACCGAGCGGATCGCCGAAGACACGGGCTTCTCAGCGTTGTTGTACCGGCTCCGCCTCGTTGACGGGGAAGTGCCGTCGAGCGTGATCGTCAAGCTACCCGCCCAGTCCGAGGCCACGGGCGCGATGGAGTTGCTCGGCGGCTACCAGCGTGAGCTGTCGTTCTACCGGCACGTGGCCGGCCGTGCGCCGATACAAACGCCGCATGTCTACGTCGCGCGGATGGTCAAGGGATCGGCGGACTTCGTCTTGGTGCTTGAGGACCTGCGCGACTGGGACAACGCCGACCATCTCGCTGGGCTGTCGCTGGATCGAGCGCGGTTGTGCACGAGCAACTCGCGGGATTGCACGCGTGGTCGAGTGAAGGCGGGAATGCCGCTGCGCTGGAAGCGTTCCCGAGCATCGACACCCCGATGGCCCGCGACCTGCTGGTCCCCGCGTTCGGGCCGGGCTGGGATATCTACCTCGACAAGTCGTCTGAGTCGGTGCCGTCGGCGGTCGCGGGCTTCGTCGAACGGTTCGCCGAAGCCGCGGGCCAGGCACTGCAAGCGCTGACCGAAGGCTCGATGCTTCTGCACGGTGACATCAGAGCCGACAACATGTTCTTCGACGGCGACCAGCTCAAGGTGGTCGATTTCCAGTTCGCGGCTCGCGGCGCAGGCGCCGCCGACATCGCCTACCTGGTCAGTCAGGGACTACCTACCGAGGTGCGCCGTGGTCACGACGAGGCGCTGATTCGCGAATACCTCGCATGCCTGAGCGCACGCGGTGTCATGGATTGCGCGTTCGACGAGGCATGGCGCCATTACCGATTTGCGGTGGCTTACCTCATGATCCTGCCAGTGATCACGCTCAACGGTTGGGACGCCTTGCCGGAGCGCTCCCGTGCATTGTGCGTGAAGCTCACCGACCGCGCGGTGGCGACCATCGACGAGATCGACGCGCTGGAGGTGTTCGAATGACCCGTTCCGCTCGTGAGGTGGTGGAGCTGTACAACCTGGTCGTCTGGAATGAGCGCGATTTCGCGCTCGCTGAAGAGCTGATGGGCGATACGGTTGTGCGGCACGAAGTGGGCGAGGCCAATACGTTGACCCACGAAGAGGCCGTCCACCGCATCGTCGACATGTGGGAAGTGTCCGATGAACTTCGCTTCGATTTGAACCTCGTGGTCGCAGGCGACGACGGGGAACACGTGGCGATCGTCTATGAGTCGCCGATAAAGCTCAAGGACGGCACCGAGACCACCATTGGCAGCATGGAAATATTTCGCGTAATCGATGGCAGGATCACCGAAGTTTGGAATTGCGGCTATCAGCAAGGAGTTTGGTCGTGACCGAACGCGTTCTCGATGAAGCGGGCTACTACCTGTTGGCGGGTGCGGGCGGGGAGGGGCCGGCCACGCTGATGGACGAAGCCCGGCGCGGCGAAGAACTCGGCTTCGGCACGGCATTCATCTCCGAGCGCTGGAACGTCAAGGAGGCATCGTCCCTTGTCGGCGCCGCTTGCGCAGTGACCAACCGGATGCAAATCGCAACGGCAGCAACCAATCACAACACCCGCCATCCGCTGATCACCGGTTCGTGGGCGACGACCATGCACCGCCTCTCCGGCGGACGGTTCACGCTGGGCATCGGTCGCGGCGTGGCGGCAATGTACGGCGCATTCGGCATCCCGGCCGTGACCACCGCGCAGATGGAGGACTTCGCGCAGGTCATGCGGCGGCTGTGGCACGGCGAGGTGATCTTCAACCACGACGGGCCCATCGGCAGGTACCAGGTCCTGTTCCTCGATCCCGACTTCAAGGAGAACATCCGGCTGGCCCTCGTCGCATTCGGTCCCCAGACCTTGGCCCTGGGGGGACGCGCGTTTGATGACGTCATCCTCCACACTTACTTCACCCCCGAGACACTGCAGCGCGCGGTGAAAACCGTGAAGGACGCCGCCGAGCAGGCTGGCCGCGATCCTGCCAGCGTCCGGGTTTGGTCGTGCTTCGCGACGGTCGGCGACCACCTGCCCGAGGAACTGCGGCTGAAGAAGACCGTCGCTCGCCTCGCGACCTACCTGCAGGGTTACGGGGATCTATTGGTGTCCACTAACGGCTGGGATCCTGCAGTGCTGCAACGCTTCCGGGAGGATGCCGTCGTCACGTCCATACCTGGCGGTATCGACCACAAGGCCAGCGCCGAGCAGATCGAACACATCGCCACGCTCATTCCCGACGAATGGTTGGAGCCGTCGGCGACAGGGTCGGCGCAGCAGTGCGTCGACCGCATCCGCGAGGAGTTCGACTACGGCGCCGATGCGGTGATCATGCACGGGGCCACCCCTGACGAGCTGGAGCCGATCGTCGACGCGTACCGCGCGAGCCGGTAGTAGTGTCCCGATTCCGCGTCGGCCTGATGGACTCGATCCTGGCCGGGCGGCCATCTCGACACCTACAGCCGTGTGAGCTACCGTGCGGCCGTTGTCGATCGCGTCGATTCGTACTGGGTGCCTGACCACATCAACGGGCAGACGCCCCGGCCGTTATGGGACCCGAAGTACACCGCGGCGGCACGTCTGTTGCGATCGCCCGACGCGGCGATGGAAGACCGGCCTCGCCACGCTGTTGCCGTTCAACAGAGTGGTCTGCGGCCTCAAGCGGCTGTGATTTCGGCGCGCCAATGTACACTGAGCGAACGCAAGCGCGCCGAAATCGCTCAAAACTAGGGCGTGATGACGGTGCGGGACACTGGTTCCGCTGCCGCCTGCCGACTGTAGATTCCGCGCTGCAACGCCGACACTAGCGCCTCGCGGGTTTCTTCGGGATGGATGAGATCGTCGAAGCCGAGATGGCTCGCCGAGCGGAACGAGGCCTCCACCTCCATCTTCCGCAGCTTGGACTCGACGTCTTCGGCCGCGTGGGATGCGCGGCTGAGAGCGGAGGCGCTCATCGCTCCCATCGTGGCACCCGGGAAGGCGAACGTGGCGCTCTGGTTGTCAAATCCCAACAGGGACATGACCATCGAGCCGAAGCCGTAAGCCTTACGTAGCGTGACGTGCAGCTTGAGTGTCGTCGCGGCTGTCTGCGCCGCGAACATCCGCGCACCGCTGCGCAGCACCCCGCTCTTCTCGGACCTGCTGCCCGGCAGCATGCCCGGGTTGTCCGCGAGAAACACGATCGGCAAGTGGAACGAGTCGGCCACCATGATGAAATGCGCTGCTTTGTCAGCGGCGTCGGCATCGATGGAGCCTGCGAGCACGTTCGGCTGGTTCGCGACGACCGCGACCGGATGGCCGCCGAGATGAGCCAGCGCGCAGATGATCGCGGGCCCGAACTTCGGCTGCACCTCGAACCAGTCCGGCCTGTCGAACACCACGTCGAGTACCGCGCGCATGTCGTACACGCGACGGTTGCCGCGGGGCACGATGTCGAGCAGTTCGGGTGTCGGCCGCGGCTGGCAGGTCTCGTCGGCGGGCGACGGCGACGGATACGACCATGCGCTCGAAGGGAAGTACGACAGGTAGCGGCGGATGTCGTCGAGCACACCTTCGTCGTCCTCCGCGAGGTTGTGGATCACCCCGCTGGCCAGCGCGACGCGCGGGCCGCCGAGGTCTTCCTTCGAAATGTCCTCGCCCGTCGACTCTTTGACCACCGGCGGACCCGCGGTGAATATCGCGCCTTGGCGGCTCATGATGGTGAAGTCGCACACCGGTGCCACGAGCGCACCGTGGCCGGCGGACGGCCCGAGCAAGCCCGCCACGGTCGGCACCTTGCCGGAGCACTGCGCCTGTGCGAGCAGATCGGTCGGGGTGCGGCCGTAGTGCTCGCCGCTGGGCCGGAACCCCGCACCCTCGAGGAGCATCACGAGCGGAACCTTGTCGCGCAACGCGAGTTCGGCCAGCCGGTAGCGCTTGGCGTTTCCGCCCGGTCCGATGCTGCCCGCCAGGGTCGTGAAGTCCTCGGCGCCTACCATCACCGGTGAACCGTTGATGAGGCCGGAGCCCGCGACGATCCCGTCGGCAGCGATGTCACCGCCGACGAGCGCGCCGAACTCGCGGAATGAGCCCTTGTCGAGGAGGTGCTCGAGGCGGGCGCGGGCGTCGAGCTTGCCCTTGCCGTGGTGCTTGGCGAGCCGCTCCGTGCCGCCCATCGCATGAGCGTGTCGACGTCGGCGGGTCAGCTCGTCGAGCGTGTCCCCCCAGTCCTCGGCCTTGGTCATGCGCCACTCCTGTCGTCAGAAAGCGATCGTCGCAACGGCATGTTCACGTTGACCATACTGAATTGCTTACTGTAGCCTCGGCGGTCATGGGTAGCGACGTCGGCCTCAAGGTCGACGGGGCCGTGTCCAGCCAACTCGCCAACGTCGCACAAGCCGCGAGCAAGCTGGAGCGGCGAGGCTACGACTGCTGCTGGACTGCCGAGATCAACCACGATCCATTCCTGCCGTTGGTGCTTGCCGCCGAGCACACGACGCGCATCGAACTGGGGACCAGCATCGCAGTGGCGTTCGCCCGCAATCCCATGACAGTGGCCAACATCGGGTGGGATCTGCAGGCGTACTCGGACGGCCGATTCAATCTCGGGCTTGGCTCGCAGGTACAGCCGCACATCGAGAAACGGTTCAGCATGCCGTGGGGTCAACCGGTGCGGCGTATGCGGGAGTTCGTGGTGGCGCTGCGCGAGATCTGGGCCTGCTGGCGTGATGGCACGAAACTTCGCTTCGAAGGCGATTTCTATACGCACAAGCTGATGACGCCGATGTTCACCCCAGAGCCGCAGCCGCACCCGTTCCCGAAGGTGTTCGTCGCCGGGGTCGGCGAGGTGATGACCGAGATGTGCGGTGAGGTCGCCGACGGCTTGCTCGCGCACGCGTTCACCACCAAGCGGTACTTCGAAGAGGTGACCACGCCGGCGTTACTGCGCGGCATGCAGCGGTCTGGTCGGCAGCGAAGCGAATTTCAGTTGTCCGCCCCCATCTTCGTGGTGACAGGCAACGACGAATCCGAATTGGCCGCAGGCGCCGTCGGCACACGCAAGCAGATCGCCTTCTACGGCTCAACTCCGGCGTACCGCAGGGTTCTCGAGCTGCACGGCTGGGGAGACCTGCACACCGAACTGCACCGCCTCAGCCTCGAGGGGCAGTGGGATGCCATGGGCTCGCTCATCGACGACGAGATCCTGGAGGCGTTCGCCGTCGTTGCCCCCGTCGACACGGTGGCGAGCAAGATCCGTGATCGGTGCGACGGAGTAATCGATCGCGTCCTGGTCGGTTTGCCGTCATCGATAACAGAGCGCACGGTCACGGCAGTGCTACGAGAGTTACGCAGTCAACCGACCGAGTCAGCGAGGAGGTGCTCATGAGCACGCCGACCATGGATGAGGCCGCCAAAGTCTTCGCCGATCCCAAGGCGTACACCGACGAGACGAAACTTCATGCCGCACTGGCTCATCTGCGTGTCAATGCTCCGGTGTCGTGGGTCGACGTTCCGTCGTATCGACCGTTCTGGGCCATCAGCAAGCACGCCGACATCATGGAGATCGAGCGCGCGAACGACGTGTTCACCAATTCGCCTCGCCCTGTGCTGGTGACCGCAGCGGCCGACGAGCAACAGGCGGCGGTGGGGGTGCGCACCCTGATTCACCTGGATGATCCGCAGCACCGAGTGGTTCGCGCGATCGGGGCGGATTGGTTCCGGCCGAAGGCGATGCGGGCGCTCAAGGTGCGCGTCGACGAACTCGCCAAAGTTTATGTGGATGAGATGACGTCGATCGGGCCCGAGTGCGACTTTGTACAACAGGTCGCCGTGAATTATCCGCTGTACGTGATCATGTCGCTGCTCGGCGTGCCCGAATCCGACTTTCCGCTGATGCTCAAACTCACTCAGGAACTGTTCGGCAGCGACGACGACGAGTACAAGCGCGGGGCCGCGCAAGAAGAGCAGATGTCTGCGTTGCTCGAAATGTTCGAGTATTTCACCGCTTTGACTTCGTCACGCCGCGAGAAACCGACCGAGGATCTCGCCTCTGCTATCGCGAACGCCCGAATCGATGGCGAACCGCTGTCAGACATAGACACCATTTCCTACTACGCGATCATCGCCGCTGCCGGCCACGACACGACCAGCGCAACCATCTCGGGCGGGATGTTGGCGCTGATCGAGAACCCCGCCCAGCATGAGAAATTGCGCGCCGGCCTCGGACTGATGCCATTGGCCACCGAGGAGATGATCCGCTGGGTCACGCCGGTCAAGGAATTCATGCGCACCGCGCAGAAGAACACCACAATCCGTGGCGTGCAGATCGCTGCCGGAGAATCGGTGCTGTTGTCCTATGTGTCAGGTAACCGAGACGAGGACGTCTTCGACGACCCATTCGTGTTTGACGTCGCACGAGACCCCAACAAGCACATCGCTTTCGGGTACGGTGTGCACTTCTGTCTCGGCGCAGCGTTGGCCCGCATGGAGGTGAACAGCTTCTTCACCGAGCTACTGCCGCGACTGCAGTCCGTCGAGCTGGCCGGTACGCCGCAGCATGTGGCGACCACGTTCGTCGGCGGACTCAAGCACCTGCCGATCCGCTACTCGCTCAAGTGAATTGGCCCCGGAGGACGGCCACCCCCAGTGCATTCGAGGTGGCCGTCCTTTCAGGAGGTCAGATCGGGAGCGGAATCCAGATCCCGAAGAAGTAGAAGCCCCACTGGTTGTAACCGGGATCCCACACCGGCTGCTCCTGGAAGCCCCAGTAGTTGATTGGCGGCGGAGGCGGTCCCCACGCCTCCGGCAACGGTCCATCCCACGGTGGCGGCGGCGGTGCGCCCCAGCCCCAGGGCGGCAGATCATTACCCCAAGGGGCACCGTGGAATCGACCGCGCCAGTCGTTGTCCCCGGGGTTCCATGGTGGTCGCCAGTCGTGGTTGTCGGGTCCGCGGAAGTCACCCGGGGGTGGACCGCCGGGTCCGCCGGGTCCGCGGAAGTCACCCTGTGGAGGACCGCCAGGTCCGCCCTGTTGCGGTGGTCCGCCGGGTCCGCGCTGCGGCGGTGGCCCGCCCGGACCGCCTGGGCCGCATTGAGCCTGTGGAGACGGCATGCACGGAGGTGCGGCGTCGGCAATGCCTGACCCCAGACTGATTCCGGTCACGGTAAGAGTGCAGCCGATCGCCGCTCCAGCGACCACTTGCTTGAGCTTCATAACCTGGCCTTTCGCGTCTGTAGACGCCCCAACCCACAGGCAACGTTAGGTAGGCACTCTAAGAGTCAGCTATGTGGTCAGTAGCAATGTGCTGGGCGGCCGGGCAGATGGCGGCTCTTGTGCGCAATCGGAAAGGCGGTGGTCACTTCTGAGAGGCAGTGGCCCTGTCCAGTTGTGCCTGCAACGACGAAGCCCCAAGGCTCGAGTCCTTCTTGTGATGCGACAGGGCTTGGATGGAGACGTCGTGGCCTTCGGCGGCTTTGCGCAGGGCGCCGACGGTGGACTGTTCACGGCTGATATGGGTGAACGGATCCCAGTGATACCAGCGCATGGCGTTTTGGAAGGTCATCTTGTTGAC